>QHYF01000343.1 GCA_003224075.1 Acidobacteriota bacterium | reverse complement strand
TTTTGTTTACCGCGGGATTGTATACCGTGGGTTTGTACGTGCAGGAGCTGCGCAATTTGCCGCTCGAGTTGCTGAGCCCGGCGATGACGGCCTTCACGAAGTGGCTCTCGTATCTGCTGCCGAATTTCGAGAATTTCAACGTGATGGCCATGGCCGCGCACGGCCGCGCGGTTCCCGGGGCACTTATCCTGCAGAACACACTGTACACCGTCGTTTATTGCACCATCGTGCTGGCAATTGCCAGCGTCGTGTTTTCGCGGCGCAATTTGAAATGAGAACGCAGAAATCCAAGGCGTGGCTTTTGTTGCTGATCGTGCCGCTCGGATTTGAGGGCATCTGGCGGCTGCAGCACAGCATCGACGCGCAGCGCGCAGCGTTGAGCCAGGAGCGCGACGATGTCCTGCTGCGTTCGGGGAAGCTGCTAAAAGTGATGAGCCTGGAATATGCGCCGTTCCTGGCCGACATTTACTGGACGCGTGTGGTGCAGTACTACGGCAATAAGCATGTTCGAGGGGACGCGAATCTCGAGTTACTGTGGCCGCTCCTGGATATCACGACGACGCTGGATCCAAATTTGCTCGTTGCCTACCGGTTTGGCGCGGCGTTTCTTAGCCCACGGGCTCCGGGCGGGGCGGGCCGGCCGGACCTGGCCGTGCAACTGATTCAGCGCGGCATTCAAGCGAATCCGGAATACTGGCGTCTCTATGAAGATCTGGGATTTGTCTATTACTTCGACATGAAGGATTACCAGAGGGCCTCGGAAGCATTCCTGGGAGGAAGCAAGAAGCCGGGGGCATACCTGTGGATGAAGGTGATGGCCGCAAAGATTGCCGCGGAAGGCGAGTCATACGCGACCTCGCTTTTTTTGTGGAATGATATTTACGAATCGACGTCTGATCCATTGGTCAAGAGGAACGCGCTGCTCCACCTCCAGTTGCTGAAAGTAAAAGAAGATTGCAGGCAACTTGACGCGCTTGCCGACGAATACGAAAAGCGATTCGGGCGGCGCCCCTCGCGCATGAACGAAATGGTTCAGGCCGGTCTGCTACGCGGAATTCCCGGCGATCCGATGGGCTACGCTTATGTTTTCGGCGAAGATGGAAAAGCGGAGCTCAATCTGGACAGCCCTCTTCTGGAGCAACAGCTGCTGCTCGAACGATTCAAGTAAGCCCCGCCCGCAGTTTGCCAATTTCCTGTCCCTGCCTCGATTATTCCGTGGTGCAGAGCAGTGTCATGTGCGGATCAATGACGATTTTGTGCGGAAGGTTCGGCGTGAGGAAATGGAAGGATGTTTCCGGTCCCGCCGCCACAACCGTGCCCAGGAATGTGTTGTGCCCAGCCGCACCTGCATAGAGCGGGACACCGGCGATGAAAGAGCGCGGCACACGGGTCTGAAAGAGCTTCCCGCGAATGACGTAGCCCTTCTCGTTGTGATGAGCCGTGAATTCCACGCGATAGTGCGGAATGCCCGTGCCGCGCACCCACTCATCGAAGAACCATTCCATCGAGCGCCCGCCCTCGAGGTCCATGCCGGGGGTCATGACGGTTTCCACTTCGCGCTGCAAGTCACCGGTGGAGAGAGCGCGGTAAGCGTATTTTGTGACGATCGTTTGCAGGAGAGCGACAAATCGCGCGTCGGGATTCCTGGCGCCGGGCTGGCGCAGCATTTCGCGGAGCATGTGGATGATCCAAGCGCCCTTGGTGTAAATGACTTCTTCGTAGCCGTCCGGGGATTTTGAAGAGTTGAGACGCAGGCCAAGCGTTAATGCGCCAATTTCGTCCCGGGGCTCGCTGGCGCCGGGCGGCTTTTCAAGGAGGCGCTGACGAAAACGCTGCAACCATACCCGGAGGGTATGATCGGGGTTCTTCTGTGTGTCGGCGAAAAGAAGCGCGAAATACTGGGCGAGAGCCTCGTCGATCCATTCGTCGCGGTAGCTGGACCATCCAACCACGTTGCCCCACCACTGATGAGCAACTTCGTGGAAGGGCACAAGCTCGGTGTAGTGTTCCTGCCCGCTGGTGGAGAGCCCGGCGCGTTCTTGAGCCTGTCGAGGCAAATACGAATAGGTTGATAGATAGAGGAGCCCGGGCCATCCCTGAGCAAAGGACCCGGGGATCTGCGAGACGCTGAGTGTATGAAAGGGAAAGGGGCCGCTGAGAGTCTCGTAGAAGCGGATGGACAAATCGATTTCCTTGCCGAGTTGCTTCAATGCATCGGCGGGGCTGGGAGTCGAGGGGCTCGGCAAGGAGGATGGCAGGGAGCGGCCTTCTGCCGCGGAAATCCTGGGAGATGAAGAGGGAAGGCCCACAAACACGCCGCGGTCAGACGACGCAAGGCGCTTCTTCAGAGATTCTTCGAGCTGACGGTTGGCGTAGACATTAATGGAAAGCGCGCCGGAGGTGACGGAGGCGGAAGCGTATTCGCCAAGGTTGAAGCCCGCGACCGCAACGGGCTTCTCCGTTCTCCAGCGGCCAATCCGGAAATCGCCGTCTTCACGTTCGTCAATCTTTGCGCCGGTGGCGACGAGCAGCAAGCGACGGGGCCAGCGAAGCTGGAAGTCATAAGCAGAAAACTGGGCGTTATCCCCGAGACGCGGGTACCAGCTTTCCCGGGCACCGACAAACAACACGCCGTTTCCCGCGTCCTCGATGACGTTGCCGCGATAATGAAAATGAAGCGTGAATTCCCGCTGGCGCGTGGGAGTTTCGGGAAGAACGACATACAAATAGTCGTTGCCGCGCGCGCTGCGCTCTTGCAAGCTGATTCCTTCATTTTGAAAAAAGGCGAGGGATTGGCCCTGTTCGTCGGTGACCTTATCGAGCGTCAAAGCGCGAGAGAGCTGAAAAACGAGGACACGTTCCGTGCCGGTTTCCGCCCGCACACTCACGGCGGCGGCGCCATCGAGAGAGTTGTCGGGAAGAATGGATGTTTCAAGGGAGTAGCGCAAAGCCAGGAAATCTGCGGGAAAGACAGGCGAGTCCGGCACGCGGTGCGCTGTCCAGACATCGTAATAGCTTACGCCGCCGACTTTGTGAAGGTGACCGAGAAGGAACTGTTCTTCACGCCGCGCGTCCAGCACCACATCGAAGAGTCCAGTCGCCGCGCCTTCGAGTGCGGCGTAAAAACAGGGTTTGGGATTTGGCGATAGCCGGTCAAGGAGGATGCGAAGCGTGTAGCTGGGATTAAACTGAGTCAACGTGGATTCCCATTGCGCCGCGAAGGAAACACCTACCTGAGTCATAAGATCGGCGGCGTGGAACTGCCGAAGAAGCTCGTCCGCGGTGTCGTCCGTGAAACGGAGATAAGCGTTGCTGAATTCCTCATCGAGGATGGGTGCCCCGAGAAAGCGGCCCATCTGTTGTTTTTCGACCAGATCACGCGGGACAGCGAGGACATGACCGCGCCCGAGAAAGACAGCACCAGTGATTTGCCCGTCGAGCGGGAAGAAAAATGCGAGCGTGCCCTCTTCAAAGGAGAGAACGGCATCGCCACGGCGAAGCTCGATGCGATTCGTGGGAGCGAGGTGATAAACGTTGGAGGGGTCGACCCGCAGAGCCTTGATGACATCAAACAATTCGTGTGGCGATCTTTCCGTGACCGGAAACGCCGCCGGCGCCAGGAGACACCACAGCGCGAGAATTATCGCCCCCGCGTTCATACCTGAATATAGTCACTTTCGGCATGAGGGGACAAGGCGGACAGACTGAAATGGCGGCTGTGAATTAACATGAAAAGATGGGGCGACTGATTTCCAGGCACCGAAATTGCATCCTTTTTCTGTGCGCCGCGCTGCTCGCGATAAGCGCGCGGGCGGCGGACACGATTGTCCTCAAGAACGGCCGGCGGATCGCGGCTTTGAGCGTGGTTGAAGAAGGCGACAAGGTAAAGTACCTGACCTCGGCCGGGGAATTGAGCCTGCCAAAGTCCATTGTTGATCACATCGAGAAGGGTGGGGCGGGAGGGCTGGCGGGAACGGCGGGAACCGCGGCTGCAAACCTCGCCATCGCCCCGCCCGCGATGCAGCCTGGTGATTGGGGAGGCAGCGAAGAAATCGAACACGCGGCCGTGCACGACGGAGCTATCGACCGCGTATACATCGCGAAGCTGGAGCAAGAAGCGCGATCGGGCACCCAGCGGGCCGGCTTCAGCGCTGCAATTGCGCACCATGCCGCGGCGTGGTTCGAGCTGTCACGCGGCGACATGGGACATGCGCTCGCCGATGCCCGCACGGCTGCGAACTATGCGCCTGAAGAACCTTTAATGCTCCTGAACGTTGCTTACTTGTATCTGAGGCGGAGCGAGTTCAAGGAATCTCTGGATTATTTGGATCGGGCGCGGCGTTTTGCGCCGGACAATGCCGATGTGGCGAAGCTCGCGGGCTGGGCTTACTACGGATTGAACAAACTGGATCAGGCGGTTGCGGAGTGGAAGCGCGCGCTGGCACTGCGGCCGGATTCCGAGGTTCAGAGAGCTCTGGACAAAGCGCTGGCCGATAAGCAGGAAGAAGAAAGCTACAAAGAGAACGAGAGCAGCCACTTCAAGCTGCGCTACAGCGGCGCATCCGAGCCGGCGCTGGCGCGGGACGTGCTGCGGACTCTGGAAAAACACTTCTCGGCGATCGAATCCGAGCTGAACTATACGCCGCCGGATCCCATCGGCGTGATTCTTTACACGCAAGATGCCTTCACGGATATCACCAAAGCCCCGGCGTGGGCGGGTGCGCTCAATGACGGCCGGATTCGCGTTCCCGTGCAGGGATTAACGGCTGTGGATCAGGAGCTGTCGCGGGTGCTGAAGCACGAGCTCACTCACAGCTTTATCACCCAAAAAACGCGCAGCGCTTGCATGGCAGGAAGAAACTGCACGAACCGCGCGCCTACCTGGATTCAGGAAGGAGTTGCGCAATGGATGGAAGGACAGCGGAGCGGCGAAAATGCCAGTGTTCTGGTGCAGATTTACCACGAAGGACAGCCCATTCCGCTGGGACAGCTGGAAGGTTCGTGGATGAAGATGAGCGGAAACACAGCGCATTATTCGTATGCCTGGTCGCTGGCAACCGTCGAATACATCGTGCAGGCGGACGGCATGGGCGATGTGGAACGAATCCTCGATCGCATCGGGGCCGGAATGGCCACAGAGGCGGCGCTGCGCGAAGTGCTGCACAGCAATTACGAAGACCTGATGAAATCCACGGCGGAGTATCTGCGCAAGACTTACGTGCGCTGATTAAAGGTCGCTTTGATTCTTGTTTTGTCCATTGTCGTGACCGTTATTTATCACATGTGTGCTCATGCCGCTACACGCTCGCGAGAAGAGAGGCCAAAAGCGCAGCGCGGGCGGGCATGGTGTTGATCAAGACGTGCTCGTGAGAGGAATGCGCGCCGTCGCCAACCGCACCGAGGCCGTCAAGCGTGGGGATGCCGATCGCGGCCGTGAAATTGCCGTCGGAGCCGCCACCGGCGGTGCATTCCCCGAGACGGAGACCCATTTGGGCGGCCAGTGAATCGGCGCGGGCGAAGAGAGTTGCGCTCATTTTGCGTTCGAGCGGGGCACGGTTGAAACCACCCGTAACCTCAATGCGGGCACCTTGATGAACCGGACGCAGGGAATGCAATCGCCGTTCCAGGCGGCGCACATCGGAAACATGAAGCGCACGGAGATCGAGAACGGCGCGGGCGCATTCCGGGATGACGTTGGTGCGCGTGCCGCCTTCGACGGTACCGGCGTTGATGGTGACGCCGCGGCGAAAATCGTTCCATTTTTCGATGCGAGCGAGCTGTTGAGCCAATTCGTGAATGGCGTTGATCCCTTCTTCCGGCGCGAGGCCGGCATGCGAAGCCCGGCCATGCACAATCAATTCTGCTTCGCCGACGCCCTTGCGCGCAGTTTTCAGCAGGCCGCGC
>QHYF01000342.1 GCA_003224075.1 Acidobacteriota bacterium | reverse complement strand
CTCACCAAGAGCATTTCACAATCTCGTGGTGGAGGAATCCTCGATGGCCACAACTACAAGCCTGCCTGCCCCGGAGGCGCCGAAGTCGATAAATCATTTCGCTCGGATTTTTGGCGCTCTCTTCAGCCCCAAAAAGACGTTCGCGCAGATCGCAGAGCGCCCCAGTTGGTTGGCGCCTGTTCTGCTCATGGCAATTCTCGCAACGGCTGTAGGCGCCATGCTCAACACGAAGATGAACTGGAGCGATTACATCAGGCACAAAGCGGAAGAGAGCCCGCGATTCGCGCAGCTCTCAGAAGATCAAAAGGATCGGGCGGTCACATCTCAGGCCAAGTTTTGGTCCAATTTCTCTTACTGCATTGGGGCTGTTGCCGTGCCCATCTCGGCACTGTGTTTCACCTTGATTTACTGGGCAGCGTTCAATCTCTTTTCCGGGGCGGGATTGCGTTACGGGACGGCCTTTGGGATCACCTCGCATGCCCTGTTGCCTGGCGCCATCCAGAGCATCCTGGCCATGATCACTCTTCCGCTAAAGAGCTACGGAGACGTTGATCCCGAGAATATTGTGGCTGCAAACGTCAAAGCTTTCTTGAGCGGAGATGCGCCAAAGTGGCTGGGGGCGCTGGGCAGTTCCCTGGATCTGTTCTGGATTTGGTGCATGGTGTTGGCCGCCATTGGATTCACCGCCGCGAACCCGAAGAAGATCAAGCCGGGAACGGCCTATTCCGTAGTGTTTGGACTGTGGGGCGTGTGGGTGCTGGCGAAGGTGGCCTGGGCAGCACTCTAAATCTACATCCTGCTAAACTGCCCGTGTGACTTTCGCCTTTGAAATAGCCAAAAGCGATCCGACTGGCGCCCGCCGCGGCCGTTTGACGACTCCCCACGGCGCGATCGAAACGCCGTTCTTCATGCCTGTGGGCACGCAGGCGGCCGTCAAGGGCCTGACTCAGGAAGCTCTCGAAGAACTCGGCGCCGAAATCATCCTCGCGAATACGTATCATCTCTATCTTCGTCCCGGGCACGAAGTGATTCGCAAACTCGGCGGTTTGCACCAATTCATGTCCTGGCCGCGTCCCATCGTCACCGATTCCGGTGGCTATCAGGTTTTCAGTCTTTCCGGACTCCGAAAAATCACCGATGATGGCGTGCGCTTCCGCTCCCACCTGGACGGATCAGAGCATTTCCTGACTCCCGAAAAAGCCGCGGAGATTCAGCTCGCTCTCGGCTCGGACATTGCCATGGTCCTCGATGAGTGCATCGAGACACCCGCGCCTCGCGACAAAGCGGAAGCCGCGCTTAGTCGCACCGTGGAATGGGCCCGCTACGCCCGCGCTTATTTCCTGGAACAAGCTCGCCGGAACGGCAATCTGCCGCAATTGCAATTCGGCATCGTGCAAGGCGCTACTTTTGCCGACTTGCGCCGCGAAAGCGCGCGGCGGCTTCTCGATCTCGACTTTCCCGGGTATGCTGTGGGTGGCCTCGCTGTCGGCGAGCCGCACGAAATCACCATCGCAATGACCGCCGAAGTAACGCCGCTGCTGCCCAGTGACCGCCCTCGTTATCTCATGGGCGTCGGCCGCCCCGAGCAAATCGCGGATTACGTTGCGCTCGGCATTGACATGATGGATTGCGTCCTTCCCACTCGCGCCGCGCGTCATGCCTGCCTCTACACCAGCGAGGGCCGCGTGCTCATCAAGAACGCGCGCTATGCCCGGGATCAACGGCCCATCGATTCGAACTGCCTCTGCGGCGTTTGCCGCCGCTACACCCGCGCTTACCTTCGACATCTTTTCACTGCCGGAGAACTCACCGCCTCTGTCCTTGCCACCCACCACAATGTCCACTTTTACCTTGACATCATGCGCCAAATCCGCGAGGCTATCGAGTTTGGGAACCTAGCGAATTTCTCATCCGAGATGCACGCGCGCTTTGCTGCGGGTCCAGCCTGAAGGTTGACCCCGGCTTTGTCGGGGCTGCTCATAACGAAGAGAAGCGGGCGGAGTTGAAGAGGGGGCGTTGATCCCGGCCTGGCCGGAATCACACATGACAAGAGTCGCCTGCGGCCGGGTGTTTCTATTTTTCTGACGCGCGGCACCCCCGGTTCGTCGGGAAAAGGATTGGTTGGAAGAGACGATGATGGCGGCAATATTTTTTCAGGCTCCGGGCGGTGGCTCAGCCTTTGGCGGCTTGCTGATTCCACTCGGCCTCATGTTTGTCATCATGTATCTCCTCGTGATCCTGCCCCAGCAGCGCCAGCGCAAGAAGATGCAGGCCATGCTCGCAGCGCTGAAGACTGGCGACAAAGTGATCACCAGTGGCGGCATCTACGGCACCGTCAACGGTCTCGATGGTGATTCCGTCATTCTGAAAATTTCCAGCGAACCGCAGGTAAAAATCCGCGTCTCGCGCGCGGCGATTGCTCAGGTGGAGGCGTCGGAAGATGCAAAATAAGCCCACCCTTCGCCGGACAGTACATTTAATCTTCTGACCATGAATCCCAATCTGAAGTGGAAAACGCTGTTCATCCTGGCCGTCATTCTGTTCTGTATCTATTTTCTTTTTGGCTATCCGACGTTCCCCACTTCGCTCGCGCAGGTGAAGGACAATTTCGGCAAGCAGATCAAGCTCGGACTTGACCTGCAGGGCGGAACGCACCTCATTCTCCAGGTGCAGATCCAAGAGGCCATCGCCCAGGAGACGGACACGACCGTGGACCGTCTGACCACGCAGCTTCGCTCAAAAAATATTCGTTACGATGAAGTGCGTCGCGCCGACGATACCCACATCCTCGTGCGCAATATTGATCCCTCGCAGCTCTCCCAATTCCGCGACATCGTGAGCGCGCAGTACGCCAATTACTGGGACATGGCTCCCGCTGCCGGCGAGCAGAACAGCTACACACTCACGCTGCGTACCAGCGCCATCGCTCAAATCCAGGAATCCACGATGACTCAATCGCTCGAAACCATTGAGCGCCGCATCAACGCCTTGGGTCTCACCGAGCCTACCATTCAGCCCCGAGGCGGCAGAAACAGCAACGAGATTCTCGTGCAACTTCCCGGGGAGGGCGATCCTACTCGCGCTAAGGCCGTCATCCAGGCGGGCGGTCAGTTGGAACTGAAATTGGTCGAGGATCCGGTTCCCTATCCCTCTGAATCAGCTGCGCTGGCGGCTCATGGTGGTGTCCTGCCTCCAGGCACGGAACTCGTTCCCGGCCGCTCCGAGACCCGTAACTCCACCGGTGGAGTCGACACCGGCGAGAGCTGGTATGTTTTGAACCGCGCCCCCATCGTTACTGGCCGCGACCTCCGCAGCGCCGTCGAGAATCGCAACACCAA
>QHYF01000341.1 GCA_003224075.1 Acidobacteriota bacterium | reverse complement strand
GTGGCGCCCCTTGTTTTGGCAGGGGAGGTAATTGTCCGTTCCGAAGCTGAAGTGCGAGGCCTGCTCGTGCTTTTGAGAAGCCGAAGCCATCCGGAGGGTTTCCGCTATGAACTCCTCATTACGGGACTCACCGACCGTGGGAAGTCCTATGAGCTGACGGCATCTCTCAATCCCTCTTTCCTGGACCCCAGCACTCAGCCTGCCTCGGGCTCGAAAACCGCGGCGAAATAAAGCTCCACTCCACTCGAAAACCCCGGAAGCCGCGCGATACGCGACGCCGGAAGTCATTGCAAACCCCAATCGAGACTCCAAAGTGGTTCGTGCAAAAACTAGCCAGATTGGAAGCCAATCGTGAAGAGATTTCCCGTGCTAGTACCCGCGCGGCCGGATGCTTGAGAGTGCATGCACTCCTCGTAAGTCCAATATTCGGCAGAGGATATAAGATTGTTCACAGCGCGATAAAGGCATGGCAAATCCTCTGCACAACAATTTGGCTCGGCCGAAAATCCGAGGAGGGTTCAAATGAGGAATGTAGGCCGTGTATTTTTTTCCACCCTGGTTACTCTAGCTCTCGCGGTCGCAGTGTGGTCGTTGCCAGCAACCACGACACATGGCACTGCGGTTCTAGCTTTGTCAAACAGCCAGGCCGCTCCACAAGAGCAATCCGTATCGGGGAAGATTGCTTCGGTGGGGAAGAATTCCTTTACTCTTACTGTGGGGAGTGAGAAACAGAACTTGCAGCAGGAGCCGGGTACTCCCAAGACCATGACCTTCCTGCTCGACAAGAATACGACCATAGAAGGCAGCCTGAGAGTCGGTGCCAACGCCGACGTGACCTATCGCCAGGAAAAAGGCGCCAACGTAGCGATCAGCGTCCACGTTGCTTCGTAATTCCCGAAAGCGAGTTCATCCTGCCGTTGGCGCTTCTGCGCCAACGGCTTGGCTTGACCGTTCCGCCGAGGACGGTTTTTCATCAATCTTCTTCGGCTTAGGCTGAAGCACCAACCTCGTGCGGACTTTGACAGCTGTTTATTGGTGCGCGCAAAGCGCAGAATTCTATGATGCAAAAGGGCCGCTACGTTTGCAGCGGCCCGTTTGCTTTCAGCAAGATCCGTCGAAGCCAAGGCTTTTTGTGAAATTGGCCCTCCTCACTCCAAAGGGTTGAGACTGAAGGCGACTCGAGCATAGGCCTGAATCCGTCGGCTCTCCACTAGGTAAATGGAATTCCCGGGGCCACCAGCGCGTCCGTGCAAAGTGTGGGTGAACTGCCGCGCTGTGGCAGCAATTACATGTCGTCAGGCGTGAATTGCGAGAAGGCGTCGGGCGCCGCCTCCTCGAATCGCGTAAGCCGGCTGCGGAAGACAAACTTCACCTTGTCGGTGGGCCCGTTGCGCTGCTTGGCGATGAGGATATCGGCCTGGTCGCGCTCCTCCGGCGCGGCACCCACTTTGTAGAAGTTCGGCCGGTAGATAAACATCACCACGTCGGCGTCCTGTTCGATGGCGCCTGATTCGCGCAAGTCGCTGAGCTGCGGTCCGCGCTCTTCGCGCTCCGGGGCGCGCGTGAGCTGGCTGAGCACCAGCACCGGGATCTTCAATTCCTTGGCCAGGCCCTTCAGGTTGCGCGAAATGCTCGAGACTTCCTCTTGCCGGCTGTTGAACCGCCCGCGCGCGGTAATAAGCTGTAAATAGTCCACGATCAGGAGCTTCAATCCTTTGTCGCGCATCAGCCGGCGCGCTTTCGCGCCGATCTCCAGCACGCTGTTCGAGCCGGCATCGTCAATCCATACCGGCGCCGAGGAAATTCCCCCCAGCGCCTCCGTCATCCGCCGCCAGTCTTCTTTGCTGAGATGTCCGGTGCGGAATTTGTGCGCATCGATCTGCGCCACCGACGCAATCAGGCGCTGCAGGAGCGACTCCTTGGACATTTCCAGGCTGAAAATCGCCACCGGCTCACCGCCGCGGATGGCGATGTTCTCCGCGAAATTCAGCGCCAGCGCCGTTTTGCCCTGCGAAGGCCGTGCGGCAAGAATAATCAGCTCCGAGGGCTGCAAACCGGAAAGCAGCTTGTCCAGTTCTCCGTAGCCCGTCGAAATGCCGGTGATGCTCTTTCCTTCTCGGAAGATTCTTTCCAGCCGCTCGAAATTGTCCTTGACGACGTCTTTAATCGAAACGAGACCTGCCTTCACGCGGTCTTCCGCCAGAGCGAAAATCGACGATTCCGCGTTATCGAGGACGGCGTCTGCGCCGTCTTCACCCTCGAAAGCATTTTGTTGGATGTTGTGCGTGGCGTGAATCAGATTGCGCAGCATCGCTTTCTCTTTGACGATGCGCGCGTAGTGCTCGATATTGGAAACTTTGGGCATGCCGTCGGCCAGCGACGCTAGATACGGCGCCCCTCCCGCGGCTTCCAGGTCGCCCCGGCGGTGCAATTCTTCGGTCAGCGTGACCAGATCGATGGCCTGCTGGCT
>QHYF01000340.1 GCA_003224075.1 Acidobacteriota bacterium | reverse complement strand
TCCCGTGGCCACAAATCAACAGTTTACCTATCTTTGTGGGACCTGCCTGGGTCCCTTCGGTCAGCCTACCCCGCGAACCATCAACGTGCCTGTCCTCGGCTACACCATCAGCTTCCCCGGTGGCGACCTCCAAGGCTACGGAAACGTGGAATACCGCGTCCCCATCGTGGGCCCGGTGCAGGCGGTGTTGTTCTTTGATGGCGGCACGACTGGTATTATCCGCAAGAATGCCTTGCGGCTTGATCCTACCGGCTTCAGCAACCTGACAACTCAATTCCCAACCGCGGCGCAGGACGCGGGCCTGACCCAGCAGCTTTCCATTTCCCATGGAACGAATTTCCGCCCGCGCGGTTCCACCGGCATCGAGTTTGTCGTGCAGCTCCCTATCATTCAGGCGCCCTTTCGAATCTACTACGCTTACAACCTCAATCGTCTGCATTCGCAAATTGTCGCGCCCCAGGATTTCATCAATCCGAGCGAGATTAGCGAAAAATTGGGCCCGGACGGTTTGCCAATTGGATTCTTGCCGAGGACCTTGCCTCCGGACGTGTGGGCCAATCAGGTTAAGCCCACGATCCAGCAGTTGCTGAACAATCCTGGACGTCTCAATTATTTTGAGCCGCTGCGCACGTTCCGCTTCACCGTGAGCCGGACGTTTTAACGCGTGAGGATTCTTATGACTTTCGGGAGGACTTCGCTATTCAGCAAGACAGGGCAAGCAAAACCATCGCAAAACGCGCAAATGTGGGGGATACAGTGGGCATGACGTGGCGCAAGATTCGAAATCTCACTCTGCTGGCGGCGGCGCTCGCTTGCCTGTGGCTCAGCGCTTGCAGCAGCGGCAACAAGGCCAACCAGGTGGTCGTTAATGTCACGGGCCAGTTTTCCGTCATGGTGCCGACTCAATCGCAGACGATCACTGCCATAGTCACCGGCGCGACCGATGTGTCTTCGGCGTTTGACTGCTCCTACACAACGACGCCCAATCCGACAACTACGACTCCGAGCCCAAAGCCCTCCGCCTCCGCTGAATGTTCGTCCGCCAACGGCGCCGTCGGCACTCTCTCCAATATTCAGAACACCAGCACCACCGCTGCGTCCACCGCTACCTTCACTGCCCCTCAAACCTTCCCCGACCAAACCAAGCTGCCCAATGTCACGGTCACCATCACCGCAACTGCCAACGCCGACAAAAAGAAAACAGGCAAGTTCACCGTCAACTTCGACTCCGGCATCCGCATTGCCATTATCCCCGCGACCGCTACGCTTGCCACCGGTGAAACCCAGCTGTTTCTTGTAAAAGATCTCAGCGGCAACATCGTCCCGCCCGACCAGCTTACCTGGGGCGTGACTTTTGAAGTCACCGCGAAGATCGACAGTGTATCTTGCGGCACCGCGACCAACAGTTGCGGCTCCATTGATAAGACCGGGCTTTATACCGCTCCTGCGGCTGTGCCTACGGCGTCTTCCGCGACTACCCCGGCTCAGAATGCTGCCGGCATCGTCACCGTCTTCGCTTTCTCCAACGTTGATAACGCCCGCATCGCGCAGGCCGCCGTCACCATCGTCAAGGCGGGTGACATCGCCTTCAGCGGTATCTCTCCCTCGATTGCGCCACAGGGCGCTCTCCAGCAGGACATCTTCCTCGCCGCCACCAACGCCACCTCTCAGCTCGGTGTCACGCTCAGTGGAACCGGTGGTAACGTCACCGTGGACCAGTCTCAGATCAAGGTGTTTTTCGCCCCGGGTTCCAATTCCTCCTCCATCGGTGCGCGCGTTCGTCTGAATTCCGCGCAACTCGCCACCGCCGGGCACTTCACCGTGCAAGTGACCACCAGCAATCCTTCCGTCAACGTAACGGGCGGGCCCTTTCCGCTGGACATTGTTCCTGTGCGTCCCACGATCGTCAGCTCCACTCCCGACAATTTTCAGGAGTCTTCGCTGGGTCAGACCGGTGGCGTGCCGTTCGTGAGCGACGGCGGATTCTTCGGTCCCATCGGCGCTCCAACAGTCGCGGCCAGTATTAATGGTCGGGCGCTGCTGGCCAATAGCTCGGGATCGCCCACTCCGACGGCGCGGCGTCTCACCGGCTTCCTGCCTCCTCCCAGCGGGACCGCTCCCAATGCCGGTCTGTTCCCACTCAGCATCAAGTACTCGATTTCACCGATTCCACCGCCGGGCCTTCTCGCCACGACGGCTTACACAAACATTGCGATCGTCCCTGATTACGGCGGTTCGAATGCGCCAACCGCGTTGTCGCCCGTTACCTTTCCTGCGTCCTCGGCGCCCAGCGCGATCGCGCTGGATCCCGTGCTGGGATACGCCGTCGTGGCGCTGGCGGGTTTGAATACTTCGGGCAGTAACACCAATACACAAAACAACGTGCAGTTCCTCAACCTGGCCGGTGGAACTCCCGCGTTGGCGACAGCCGCTTCCTCCGGAGGCAACGTCGCGACTGGCGTTGCCGTAGATGACCAACTGCACGTCGCAGCGATTGTGAATTATGGGAGCAGAACTCTCTCCGTTCTTTCCATTCCCGCAGGCACAGTCTTGGGCACGGTTGATCTGAGCGGCGTGATACCGCCGCCAGTCCCCGCCAACCCCTCGTTTGTTGAGCCCTTTCCGTATTCCGTGGGCATTGATCCCTTCTCGCATCGCGCGGTCGTGGCCTTTGCTTCCACAAACGTCGGGCTCATCG
>QHYF01000339.1:3932-4307 GCA_003224075.1 Acidobacteriota bacterium | reverse complement strand
GTGCAACGCATGATCATCGCGCGCGACCTGCTGGGGACGCCCGAGAAACAGAAGGTGGCAGCAAATTAGGTTCGGGCAGAAAAGAATTTAACGCAGAGGACACAGGGACGCAGAGGACACAGAGAAGAGCAAAAAGCCAGGACAGATGCGAAATCATTAAACCCGTCATTCCGAGCGAAGCGCGGTTTTTGCGCTCCGGTCGGTTCTACGGAGCGAGGAATCCCTCTTCGCTTTTGGCGCGGATTGAGGCTGGGAGCAGGATTGTGATGGTCAGCGACGCAGAAGCTCGTGACGCTGTTCGGCAACTCATGAAGCGGTTTGAGTTCATAGCCGCGCAGGCGGGCGCGGTGGCCTACGTCCTCGCGAAAAGAAACT
>QHYF01000339.1:451-3914 GCA_003224075.1 Acidobacteriota bacterium | reverse complement strand
AATCCGTGATGCCGACGGGGACTCCAGCGCAGTCTATGCTGCCCTGGATGATCCCCACGAGGACTGGAGTAAGGCCTTGGTCACGATGCTGAACCGAGGACCGATTGAATCCACGGGCGAACAAGCGATTGAACGGTTCAAGTTCATACAAAGCCTCGAAGAACGATTTGATGCCGAGATGAAGAATAAAAACAAAAGCAACGAGGACGAGGGGCCTGGAATTGCAAACCGGGGCTGAGTTGTAGGGGCGCGCTTCAGCGCGTCCCTTCTTCTCGGTTGACCTTGAAGCCGTAAGGAAAATTTGTCATTTCGAGCGAAGCGAGAAATCTGCTTTTGATAGAGAAGGCTGGGAGCCAAGGGTGACGACAGGGGATCAGGGAAACAGAGCAAGAGTGCTGAGCGGGATGCGGCCGACGGGGCGGCTGCATATCGGGCATTACTTTGGGGCGCTGCAGAATTGGGTGCGGCTGCAGAATGATCCGGCATATGAATGCTTCTATTTCATTGCGGATTGGCATGCGCTGACGAGCGACTACGCGGATACGTCGGCGATTGCGGAGAATACGCTGCAGATCATGATCGATTATCTGGCGGCAGGGCTGGATCCGAAGAAAAGCGTAATTTTTCAGCAGTCGGTGATTCCGGAGCATGCGGAATTGCACTTGTTGCTGTCCATGGTGACTCCGCTGGGGTGGCTGGAGCGCGTGCCGACCTACAAAGAGGCGCTGGAGAACGTCAAGGACAAGGATTTGCATATGTACGGGTTTCTGGGCTATCCGGTGCTGCAATGCGGGGACATTGTGATGTACGGCGAGCCGGGGGCACACCTATTTGTGCCAGTCGGGGAAGATCAGGTATCGCATGTGGAAACCAGCCGCGAGATCGTCCGGAGATTCAATTTCTTTTACGCCGGTTTTGAAACTGACCAATCGATATATGAGCCGGGGAATGAGCAAATTTTCGAGGCAGCGAAGAAGATAATGTTCCTTGCACCGGAACAGAAGCTTGCCAACACAGGACCAGGTTTTCTCGCGCGGGCCGTTCAACTATATGCGCAGAAAATCGGATTTGAAAATTTTTATACAGAGAATAGCTCCATTGCGAAATTCTTCCCTTGTAAACGAATTCTTCGGGAGCCCGACGTGATGCTGACGAAGACGCCGAGGATACCGGGGACGGACGGGCGGAAGATGTCGAAGAGTTATGGGAATACGATCACGCTGAGCGAAAGCGACGCGGACATTCGCGCGAGAACGAAGGTGATGGTGACGGACCCGGCGAGGAAGAGAAGGAGCGATCCTGGAAACCCGGATGTGTGTCCGGTGTACGACTGGCATAAACTGTTTTCGGCGGAAGAGCCGGGACGGCTGGAATGGGTGCGCCAAGGATGCACGACCGCGGGGATTGGCTGCATCGAATGCAAAGACGCGATGGCGACGAATTTGATCGAGTGGATTGCGCCAATCCGCGAGCGGCGCGTGGATTACGAAAAGCATCCGAAGCGCGTGCTGGAGATTCTCGACGGCGGTTCGAATAAGGCGCGCAAAGTGGCGCAAGGCACGATGGAGCGCGTTCGCGAAGCAGTCTTCGGCTGGGAGAAAAAGAGAAAAGAGATCGGTGGAGCGGCGGCTAAGGCATAAGAGATCAAAGACAAGAATTAACACCGAGGGCACGGAGAACGCAGAGGACACGGAGAAGAAAGAAGATGGCGGGGTAAACCCGCCGCTACAAGAGAAAAAGAATGGCGACGCCGGAAAGCAAGTTGACAGGAAGAAGCGTGAAAAAGGCCGAGGAAGCGAACTCGGAGAAGAGCGCGGAGCGGACCGCCTCAGAAGGCGGCGGCTACAAGATCCACATCCCGATGTATGAGGGGCCGCTGGACCTGCTGCTGGATTTGATCAAGCAGCAGAAGATGAATATTCACGACATCCAGATTTCTATGATTACCGCGCAGTATCTTAATTATTTGCATAAACTGGAAGAGCTGGACGTGGATGTGTCCGCGGAATTCATTTACATGGCGGCGACGCTGATCTACATCAAGAGCAAGATGCTGCTGCCGCCGGATCCGCTGGCGAGCGAGGAAGAGCAGGCGGGCGATCCGCGGGCGGAGCTGGTGCAGCGGCTGGTGGAACACGAAAAATTTAAAAACGCAGCCCAGCTTTTGTATCAGAAGCAGCAGATCGAAGAGAACGTGTGGTCGAAGCCGGACAAGTCGCTCTACCACGACGAAGGGACCGAAGGCGAATTGGTGGTTTCGCTGGTGGATTTGGTGAAGGTGTTCCAGCAGGTGCTGGAGCGGCGCAAGGAAGTTTCGCGGATCGAGCTGCAGCACGAGCAGTTCAGCGTGGCGCAGATGATCGCGCAGCTGCGAGCGCAGATCATCGCGAGCGCAGAAAATGTCGTGAAGCTGATCCAGTTTTTCGAGGCGTGCGCGTCGCGGCACGCGATGATCGTGGCGTTTCTGGCGGTGCTGGAGATGGTGAAGCTGCAGGCGGTGGCGCTGGTGCAGGAGAAGCCGTTCGGAGAGATCGTGGTACGGAAGGGAAAAATGTTTGATTTGGTGTTTGATGAGAGCGGGGCGATCAGGCAGGTGGATGAGGAATATCGGTAGAAGTTGACGGTTGAGAGTTAACGGTTAACAGTGAAAGAAAAGAACAAAGACCTAACACAGAGAGCACAGAGAACGCAGAGAAGATTTAGGAATGACGAAGAGAGATTCCTCGCTACGCTCGGAATGACGGTGGTGGGGCGTTCGGAATGGCGGGCTGGCGAATCGGCGGCGTTTGGACACGAGGCAAGCATGACCAACGAAGAACGGAAAGCGGCACTGGAAGCGATCATTTACGCGGCGGATGAGCCGGCGACGATCGAACAGCTCGCGAACGCGCTAGGGGAAGAAAAGCTGGCAGTGCAAGCGGCGCTGGATGAACTGGTAGCGAGCTACGCGGCGGAAGAGCGCGGAATCGAAATCCGCGCGGTGGCCGGCGGGTACAAGCTGTACACCAAGCCACAGCACCACGACGTCGTGCGGCGGTTCATCAAGAGCCTGCGGCCGCCGCTAAGGCTGTCCATGCCGGCGCTGGAAACGCTGGCGGTGATCGCGTACAAGCAGCCGGTGACGTCGCCGGAAATTTCGGAGATACGCGGGGTGAACACTTCCGGCGTGATCAGCACGCTGCTGGACAAGCACCTGATTACCACGGCGGGACGGAAGGAAGTGATGGGGCGGCCGATTTTGTACAAGACGTCGAAGGAATTCTTGATGCGGTTCGGATTGAGCGACCTGGAGGAGCTGCCGAGCTTGAAGGAGTTCGAGGCGCTGGCGCGGGAGGCGCTGGGGAGCGATGAGGGATTTGCGCCGGCGGGGGAAGTGGCGAGTGGCGAGTGGCGAGTGGCGAGCGAAAGCAAGCCGGGGGCAAAGGCTGGCGCGGCGACGGAGAACACGGCGAGCGCGGAGATG
>QHYF01000339.1:0-413 GCA_003224075.1 Acidobacteriota bacterium | reverse complement strand
AAGAGACGGCGGCTTCGAATGAAGGAATGCCGGAGGGCGAGAGCGAGGAATCGCGGAAAACGGCCGGGGGGGGGGAGTGAGAAGAAGTGGCGAGTGACGAGTGGCGAGAGAAGAGAAGGAAAAGGATAACGCAGAGACGCAGAGGACACAGAGATTCGCAGAGAAAAAGGCCGTTCGGAGAGATGTTCGTTGGTCATAAGGAAAGATTGGCGCACCATCCTCCAATTTGCAGTTTTGGGCTTGGTAGTTGCTGGTGCATTTTTCGGATTTTTTGAAACTGATCCCCCGCCGGGGAACCCAATAGCCCTTTGGGTGGCAGGAGCTTCGCTCCTTCTTTGTCCCGGTTCTCTACTTTTCGTTTTCGCGTTTGATATTGAGCCTCAGACGACGGGCTTCACAGTCATGTGGTTAAT
>QHYF01000338.1 GCA_003224075.1 Acidobacteriota bacterium | reverse complement strand
TGCGTGCTCGCGCGCATTTCTTCCGTGGAGCCGATGGCCACCACGTTTCCCTTGTCGATCAGCACCATGCGGTCGGCGATCAGGAAAGCGCTGGCGAGTTCATGCGTGACCACGATGATCGTCATGTGAAACGCGCTCTTGAGCTCCAGGATCAGCTGATCCACGCCGGCAGCGATGATTGGGTCGAGGCCCGCGGAAGGCTCGTCGAAAAAAAGAATTTCCGGATCCATGGCCAGCGCGCGAGCCACCGCGGCGCGTTTCTTCATTCCGCCGCTGAGCTGCGAAGGCATGTAGTTTTCGAATCCAGACAAGCCCACCTGATCCAGCTTTAGACGCAAAATGATTTCGATGGTCGATTCTTCCAGCTTGGTGTGCTCGCGGAGCGGCAGGGCTACGTTTTCTCCCACCGTCATCGAGCCAAACAGCGCTCCGCCTTGAAACGACATTCCGATTTTCTTGCGGATTTCGTCCATTTCCGCCTCGGAAATTGCGGCGATATTTTTCCCCTTGAGCCAAATCTCTCCGGAGCTCGGCCTTTCCAGACCCACCAGCGTGCGCAGCAGCGTGCTCTTTCCGGAGCCGGAGCCCCCCAGGATAACCAGCGTTTCCCCGTGCACTACGTCAAAACTGATGCCGTGCAGGATTTCCCGCTCGCCGTAGCTCACTCGAAGGTCTCGCAAAGAGATGGTGGCCTCGGACTGCATATCTGCGTTGGTCGTTTGCCCCATAGCGGTTTCCCGTCCCTATCGCTCGCTCATGAAGAAAAAGAGCGTGGTAAAAACCAGGTCCACGACGATAACCAAAAAAATCGAAACCACCACCGCCCGCGTGGTTGATCGGCCAACCTGCTCCGCCCCTGCGCCCGTGGACAGCCCTTCATGGCATCCAACGGCGGTAATCGTTATGCCGAACATCACGCTCTTGACCAAGCCAGTCACGATGTCGCGCAGAAACAGCGCGTCCAACGACGCGCGAACGTAGCGGACCCAGGTGAAATCCGCCTGCGCCACGCCGAAGAGAGCTCCTCCGAGGATTCCCATCGAATTTGCCCAGATCGTCAGACATGGCAGCATCACGATCATGGCGAGAAATTTCGGCGTCACCAGAAAGTGGATCGGATTGATCGCCATCGTCTCCAGCGCATCGATTTCCTCGGTGACCTTCATCGTGCCGATTTCCGCAGCGAAGGCCGAACCGGAACGTCCTATGACCACGATCGCGGTGATCAGCGGCCCGAGTTCCCTCGTCATCGAAATCGCTACGGCACTGGCAACGAAATTCAAAGCGCCAAACTTGCGCAGTTCGTACGCGCTTTGCAGCGCCAAGATCAAACCGATAAAAAACGTGATTAGCGAAAGGATGGGGAGAGCCCGGACCCCAACTTGCATGGCCTGCGAAATGGCGCGCTGCAAACGCAGCGGCTTCCCTCGCAAGGGAGCGACAAATGTAAAATACGCGGCGCGGCTGCCAAGCGTTGCAAGTGCGCCGAGATAGGCAAGCGCGTCTGTAACCGATTCACCGATTTGCGTTGTTAATTCCACAGTGCTCTCGAACGGGCTTCCTTGGGGCGCGCTTGGCGGGTTCAGGGCGCCACGGCTTGCTCTTCGTCATCGTAAACCTCAAAAATTCTGAGCAATTTGGAGAGTTGCAGGACTTCCCGGATCGTCTTATTCAGGCCAAACAAGACGAAACGCGAGCCAACGTCGCGCGATGCTTTAAGTCCTTCCACCAACGATGCGACGCCGGAGCTGTCGATGTACCGGACTTGCTTCAGGTTGAGCACCACCCGCGGCGCACGCGCTTCGCGAAGCTCACGCAAAAGGGCCTTCCGCAGTTCCGGCGAGGTCGCCAGATCGATGTCTCCCGAAACGTCGAAGATGGTCGTCTTGTCCAAGTGACGCGCAGCAATTTGCAAGGTAGATTCTCCTCAGGAACTCCTGGGCGGTTCCGTCACATGCAAAAACTTCACCAGCCGAAGCTGATTCCGGCCTATCCTGCGGCGGAATTCTACCGTATCCATGCTCTCACGTATGAAGTGCAGCCCCAGGCCCCCCGGCCGCACATCTTCCAGCGCGCGCCCGCACAGCCTCTTGGGATCCACCGTCACACCGCGATCTTCCAGCACGATTTCGAGAGCATCTCTGTTTTCGCCATCCTGGGGCGCGCGAATGTGGCGGAAGGTTGCTTCGATGGGCCGCTCCGCCTCTCCGCCGTAGGCGTGACGAATGATATTTGTCAGCGCTTCGTCGACGGCGAGAACCACGGCGCGGCATTCCGGCTCAGGAAATCCAAGCGTTTGCGCGAGCTGCCCCAATGCATTTCGCACCACGCAGAGCATCTCCGGATTGCTGCGCAATTCCATTCTGAGTAGCAAACTACCACGGTTCACGTGAGCGCTCTCCTCTGCTTCAGGAAACTGGAATCGCCATTTTCGTCTCGGAAGGCGTGGCCCAAGGCATACACGCAATCGCGCCGGCGGCAACTTACAAGCCGCTGTTCAACTCCCGAGTGAATGGGCGGCACTGCAGGCCGAATTTTTCTCTCGCGCGTTCTCGAGAATGCGGCTTCCATTCAAAACATGCGTGCGGTGATCGGGGGCAACCCTGCAATCATATTTTGCATCGCAGGGAGAGGTGGTGTTGTCTTCAAGCCCCAGGCATGCCACCAGCCTGGAATACCGACAGCGTCCAGGAAACCCCGGCCAATCTTAGCTTGGAGGAACTACACGATATGCGCAAACTTGTGTGTCTGGTAGGATTGTTTTCTCTCTCGTGCCTGACCGCAGCAGCGCAGGAGTCTAGAACGACCAAAGATGTTTCTCTTGAATACTCCTACATTCGGGCCAATCCGCAAACTAGTGGATTATCCAACTACAACGTCAACGGAGGCACCGCTTCTCTAGCGATTAATTCCCGGACTTGGATCGGGATCGATGGGGAATTCAGCGGCTACCACGTCGGCCAGGTC
>QHYF01000336.1 GCA_003224075.1 Acidobacteriota bacterium | reverse complement strand
GTTCCCGCAACTCCAAAATCCCCTTACAATATCCCCGCACATCGCTTCGCCGCCGAGGAGACCCAACCATGAACCTCGCCACTGTAATCAGAAAATCCATTGTCGCCATTTTCGCGTTGGCCTTTTTCTTTCTGCCGAGGCTCACTCCGGCCCAGTCGCAAACCCCTTCCCCCGCCCTTCTCGTCCTCAATAAGGAAGACGCCACGCTTTCCATCATCGATCCCGCCACGCTCAAGACAGTGGCCCAGATCCCCACCGGCGAAGCTCCTCACGAAATCGCCGCCTCCGACGACGGCAAATTCGCCTTCGTCGCCAACTACGGCGCCCGCACCCCAGGCAACACTCTTTCTGTGATTGATTTGCTCGCCCAGAAGGAACTCCGCCGCGTTGATCTCGGCGCTTTGCGCCGCCCGCACGGCATCACCTTTGCCGATGGCAAGGTCTGGTTCACCGCCGAACACAACAAACTCATCGCCCGCTACGATCCCGCCGCCAATCAGCTCGACTGGCTCCTCGGCATCGGCCAGAACGGCACTCACATGCTCGTCTTCTCGAAGGACCGCACACTGCTCTTCACTTCCAACATTGGCTCGGACTCCATCACCTTGCTTCAGCGCGGCTCCGATCCTTCCGGCTGGAGCGCCACCGTCATTCCCGTCGGCAAAGGCCCGGAAGGTGGCGACATTTCGCCTGACGGCCGCGAATTCTGGGCCGCCAATTCCGGCGACGGCACCGTCTCCATCATCGACGTCGCCACGAAAAAAGTCGTTCAGACGCTCGACCTCCACACCAAGCGCTCCAACCGCCTCAAGTTCACTCCTGATGGCAAGCTTGCCCTCGTCTCCGATCTCTCCGGCAACGAGTTGGTCATCCTCGACGCGCCATCCCGCAAGGAAATCAAGCGCCTCAGCCTCGGCCGCCAGCCCGAAGGCATTCTCATCCTTCCCGATGGCTCGCGCGCCTATGTAGCCGTCGCCGGCGAAAAAACCGTTGCTGTCCTCGACCTGAAATCCCTCGAAGTCGCCGCCCGCATCCCCACCGGCAACGGCCCCGACGGCCTCGCCTGGGCCCTCCGCCACTGATCCAGAGCTTGGTGGTACGGCCATTCCTGGCTGTGTTCCTGGCGTTTCAGACTTCGCGACCGTCGCCGGATCCAAATGCGGGAACGTCTAACGTGCTACCTCTTCGGGAACCCTCGCTTGCGCCGAGCCCGTTCCGGTATAGAATCCCGCTATCAGCCTGCTCTCCATTTCAATTCCGGAGGTGCCACATGGCCGTTGTAAACCCGCTGCCAAAAGAAAAAGCTGCTCCCGAAGTGCAGGAGACCTACGAAGGAATGACTAAACGATTCGGGAAGGTGCCCAACATTTTCGGCACGATGGCGCACCGGCCGAACGTGCTGAAGAACTTCCTGTCCTTCTACGGCGCGGTCATGAACGAGGGCACCGTCGAGCCGCGCTATAAGGAGCTGGCCTATCTAAAGACCTCCCTGCTAAATGGCTGCGAATATTGAACGCGCGCGCACATCGCTTCGGCGAAGCGAATCGGATTGACGGACGAGCAAATCCAGGCGCTGCAGTTCTACGAGCGCAGTCCGCTTTTTGATGAAAAGGATAAGGCCACCATTCTGTACGCCGAGCGCGTCACGCGCGGCGCCGCTGCCATTCGCGCCGGCACGCTTGAAGAATTGCGGAAGTTCTACGACGAGGGGCAAATCGTGGAATTGACGCTGGTGATCTGCGCTGCCAATTTCACCAACCGCTTCAACGACGCTCTGCGCAATATCCCAGACCTCGGCGTTTAGGGCCAGTGGCTAGACACTTTCATTCAGCCGAAGTTGGTGGTGCAAACCGTTGTTCGTTGCTTCTGCGGACCCCGGAAACGCCCATTCCCTCTATCCTTCTCCGCCGCTCAACGCGGCGAGCCATTTTTCGAGCACGGCCTGCTGACTCGCAGGAACGCTCGTGAACATCACCCCCATTCCCATGTTGGGGAAGAGAAACACCACTCTGCCGCGTGCGCTGAATGTGGCATCTGCGTGGGAGATTCGGACCGCAATCTCTGTGCCCTCGGGCGAAGGATTCAGCATGTCCAGGAAGCATCCGCCGACACTCAGGTCGCTGGTCTTGGCGGGGAGCTTTGTTTCGCTTGCGATTTCGGTGACCTCGGCGTCTGCGATGATGGGATAGCGTGGAGCACGACGGCGCTCTGTGTCCATTCGTTGCCCCCTTTTTTATAACTAAAATGTGGACGGTACATCAGGCGTAATCTTATCTCATGCCCGCAGGCATGCCAATCGTAATGAGGTGTTATGATTTGCTCGTCACCCGGCACCCAGAAAAAACCGAATGGCAGAATAAGTCGCTCGCCTGTGGAAGGAGTCCATCATGGCCACCAGGGAGAAAAACATCGAAGTGATGCTCGAAGTTTTCCGCGCCATTGAGCGCCGCGATCAGCGCCGCATGTTCGACCTCGTCCATTCTGACGCCGAGTTTCTCTGGCCGCCCTCGCTCCCCTATGCCGAAGCGCGCAATCCCAAGCCCGGCGGCCCGGGTTGGGGCGCGACCTGGATACCCCTGCAACCGAACGAGGCCGACCGCCGCTTGGAGCCGCGTGTGGTAGCTGCCAGCGACGAAGAAGTCGTGATCCACTGGCGGCAAAAGGGCGTCAGCCCCGCCGGAGACCGCATCGACACCCCCGTCCTCGGTCTCTATCGCCTTCGCGGTGGCAAGCTCGCCCGCGCCCAGATGTTCTATTTCGATGCCGCCGCTGTCGTCGCCTTCCTCGACAGGGCCAAAACCCAGGCCGCCTCCGCCAGCCCGTAAACCCGTCACGCCCAACCTAAGCTTAACCACGGACGGCCCTGTCCGCCGGACGGCGCTAAGTGCTTGCCAGCCAACGGGGTGGGGACGATCCAACCACTTTTTTCCCAGCTTATCCGGATCACTTCCAAATATTTCTTGACAGGGATAGTAATCATGTGGTAATCTGAGATTTGATGCTGAGCCACCAACCCGCTCATTCTCCCCTGCATCCCCACCATTGCGCTGCTCGCGCGTTTTCCTTTACATCCTTTACCTCCTTTGCTTCCTTAACCTCCTCTAAGTCCTTTATAATCCGCACTTCCAAGACCCCCCTCCCGCAACCCCTTTATAATCCGCACTTACAAGCACCCCTCGGATCTGCGGGAAACAAAGGACTTATAACCCCTTTA
>QHYF01000335.1 GCA_003224075.1 Acidobacteriota bacterium | reverse complement strand
TTTGCCTTGCTGGCGCAAAGCTAGTCCAAGCTGAAAGTGCGCGGCCGCTTAGTCAGGCGAGGAGTTAATCGCCGCGCGAAATTGGGAAATCGCGCCTTCGAGGTCTCCGGCATTAAGCAGGCGGCGTCCTGAGTTTGTCGCAAAAAGCGCGGCCTGCTCGCTGGTTTTCTGTTTGGCGATTTCCATTCCCGCGCGGCTTTCCGCAGCAGCACCCTCCGTGTCGCCAAGCTGCCGCAACACCGTCGCTAGCGTCGTATGGGGCCCCGCAAATTCCGGCTGCAATCGAATCGCTTCTCGCAGAGCCGTCACCGCCTCCGGCAACTCTCTCTTCTGCTTCAACACCGTGCCCAGCGTGTAATAGGCCTCGGCATAATCCGGTTTCGCATGAATCGCCGCGCGCAGCTCCTCCGCTGCGCCGGCAAAGTTGCCCTGCTGCCACAGTGTCACGCCCAGCGTGTAATGCGCATCCGCTTGACCGGGATCAAATTCCGTCGCTTTGCGCAATTCGGTGACCGCCTCCGGCAGCTTGTCTTTCAGTTTCAATGCCAGCCCGAGGTTGTAATGCAGCGTGGCGTCCTGTGGCGAAAGCTTGAGCGCCTCCTCGAATTCAGAGATGGCGGTGTCAAAGTCCGCCACTTGCAAATATGCCGCTCCAAGATTTCCTTTGTACCCGCTGTCATCGGGTCGCAGGCGGACCGCTGTTCGGAACTCTGCGATGGCCCCGCTGCCATCTCCATTCTGCAAAAAGGCGAGCCCCAGATTATTGTGAACGTCTGGATTCTCCGGCTGCAATTTCACGGCTTGGCGAAATGCCGTAATGGCTTGTTCCACGTCGCCGTTGTGTTGGAGCAGCAGACCCAGGCTGTTCTGCGCGTCCGGATAATCTGATTTCAATTTCACACAAGCTTGCAGCTCGCGGATGGCCGCGTCCTTCTCGCCTTTCGCTTTCAGAACTTGCGCAAAGTAATAGTGAACGCCCGGGTCCGCGGCATTCAGTTGCACCGCCGCCTGAAGATGTTGAGCTGCCTCTTCGTACGACTTTTCCTGATAGCGCAAAACACCGAGATGAAAATGCGCCGTCGCAAAGTTGGGCTGCAGCCGCAGAGCCTCGGCAAACTCCGCTCCGGCTTCTCGAGTGTCCGCCTTCTGCACCAGCACGGTCCCGAGATCGTCGTGCAACTCCGCCCTTTGCGGCTCCAATTCGATCGCTCGCCGCAATTCGCTGGCCGCGCCATCGAAGTCTCTGGAGAAATCGAGCACTCGCCCCAGGGTGTGATGCGTCTCCGAATCGCTCGGGGCCAATCGCGTGGCTTCCTGCGCCTCGCTCAGCGCGGCGGATAAGTCTCCCTTCCGCGCGAGCGCATTGGAAAGGTTGATGTGCGCCTGCGCAAAATCGTGCTTTAGCCTCACCGCCGTTCGAAATTGGCTGATCGCCGGATCAATCTCGCCTTGCGCGAGCAAGACCCAGCCGAGAGAGTTGTGCCCCTCCGGGCTTTGCGGCGCAAGCCGCAAGACTTTTTCGAAGGCTGCGCGAGCGCCGCCCAGATCGCCGTTCTGCAGCGCCGACATTCCCTGCTGATAAACTGCCGCCGCCCGCGATGCGCCGTCCGCAGGCGCAGCGCGCGTCGATTGCGCGAAACAGGGCGCGACGGAAGGCCCTAGAAAAAGTAGACAAAGCGCGCCAGAGAGAGCCTGGGAGAGCGGCATCAAAATTGTAGCATGCTCGCTTTCGATTCTCGCTCCTCGGTGCACCGCGGCGGCGGCTGACCGCGCGTGGCTACCGTGGTTGACCGCTTCGCACTCGCATCTTAGTATGCTAAGGGTTGATGACTTTTCATTTCTCCTTTCTGCGGCTTCTTTCTCTGCTAGGGCTTTGCGCATGGCGCTCTTTCGGCCTCGCCGCGCTCGCGACCCAATCCGCCGGTCATCCGCAGAGCACGAACGGAAAACCGATCGCGCATTTTGTCGATGTCGCGCAGAAGGCCGGATTGAGCGCACCGGTGATTTTCGGCGGGGAAAACACGAAAAAGTACATTATCGAAACCACCGGCACGGGAGTCGCCATCTTTGACTATGACAACGATGGTTGGCCCGACATTTTTGTCGTGAATGGCACGACGCTTGATCCCCTCCCGTCAGGAAAAGCCCCAACGAGCCACCTTTATCGCAACAACCATGACGGCACTTTCACCGACGTCACCGCAAAAGCCGGCCTGACTCACACCGGGTGGGGCCAGGGCGTATGCGTCGGCGACTACGACAACGACGGCTGGGAAGATCTCTACGTCACCTACTACGGCAAAAACGTCCTCTACCACAACAACGGCGACGGCACCTTCACCGACGTCAGCGAGAAAGCCAAAGTTGCCGGCAGCGGAAAAGCCTGGGGCACCGGCTGCGCCTTTGTTGACTACGACCGCGACGGCAAGCTCGATTTGTTCGTCGCCAACTACGTCGATTTCGATTTGTCCACCACTCCCGCTCCCGGCGAGCGGCCCTCCTGCATGTGGAAAGGCGTGGCGGTGATGTGCGGCCCGCGCGGCTTGCCGTGGGCGAAAAACATCCTTTATCACAATCTTGGCAACGGCACTTTCGAAGATGTCACCGCCAAAGCCCGCATCGATCAGACCAACGGGCACTACGCGTTCAGCGTTTCCACTCTTGATTACGACGACGCCGGCTGGCCGGACATTTATGTCGCCTGCGACAGCACCGCCAGCATTCTTTACCACAACAATCACGACGGCACGTTCACCGACGTTGCCGTCGTCTCCGGCGCCGCTTTCAACGACGACGGGCGCGAGCAGGCCGGCATGGGCTCGACCGTTGCCGACTATGACGGCGACGGCAAACTCGATCTGTTCAAAACTAATTTCTCCGACGATACGTCCACGCTCTATCATAATAATGGCGACGGCACCTTCGACGACAAAACCTTCCCCGCGGGATTCGGGCTCAACACGCAATACCTCGGCTGGGGCGTCGCGTTTTTCGATTTCGACAACGACGGCTGGCCCGATCTGCTCCTGGCGAACGGCCACGTCTACCCGGAAGTGGATAGCCAGCATCTCGGCAGCAATTTCAAGGAGCCCAGGATTCTCTATCACAACAATGGCAACGGAACGTTCACCGATATTTCCTCGTCCGCGGGGCCCGCGATCACGGCCGTAAGTTCTTCGCGCGGTTTGGCGGTCGGCGATTTGTGGAATGATGGCCGCATGTCCGCGGTGGTCAGCAACATGAACGCTCCGCCTTCGCTTCTGGTCAACGACGCGCGCAACGCGAACCACTGGATCGCGTTTCGGACGATCGGGGTCAAATCCAACCGCGACGGCATCGGCGCAAGGATCACGGTGAAAGCGGGCGCGCGCACTTTGGTTGACGAAGTGCGCAGCGGCTCCAGCTACATTTCCAACAACGACATGCGCGTCCATTTCGGCCTCGGCAGAGCGACAAAGATTGATTGGGTGCAAGTGCGCTGGCCCAGCGGTCTGGTCGAGCGATTTGAAAATCTTTCCTCTGATTCCATCCACGCGCTGAGAGAGGGTTCCGGCACGCTGGTCAATCCTCCGCCAGCCAAGCCCTGATTGGAGGCGTGGTTGGCCATGCGATGGGTACACACCCCGGCATTTTGTATGAATGTCAAAACAAAGGAGTTGCTAAATTTGCATTTCGTAAGTGTAAGAAAACAAAGGGGAGGGTCACCGGTTGATAATAGATGGGATCCCCTGCCCCTATGTTGTAGAAGCGTTGATCCTAAGTGGGTTACGGACGCAGGTCGTTTGTCAGAAAGTAACTGGGGCGGACCTGACGATTTTGAGGGAGTTAGAAGGACCCTTTGGCGGGGGCGCATAGTTGGCAGGGCACGGAAGAACCGTGCCGACTCAATAACACCATTATAACATATTGGTACTTTATGTCAATGATACTTATAAGTGGTTTAGACAGAACGAGATAGCGTGGGGCAGTTGGGATGAGTTTCAAGGCAAGTGGGGCGAGGACAGCGGTTTACGAAGGACTAGAGAACAGAAATCGGATAAGGATGAAGAGAAGCCACACGCGGAAATTCGGCGCATGGGCACGCGGCGTGGTCATTCGACTATTCTGCTAGGATCAGTTTGTTGAGCCTTTTCTGCCAAGACCTCGTAAGGCGTAGCCAACTGACTAGCCCTCCGCCCGCGTTCCCCAGCTCGCTTCAGGATATAGGCCTTTTCAGCGTTAAATTCGGTGCACATCTCAGCGAGGAGCTTGCGCCTCAAAGGAATTGATTCGCTCGTACTTTCAACGGCTAAGGTAACGCATGTCGAGTGACGAGTGGCGAGTTTCAGACAGGACTGAAAAGAGATTTCTCGCTATGCAAGCCGGCCGCTTTGCAGGAGCAAAGCGGGAAGAAAAAGCCGGCTTGCTGCGCTCGAAATGACGGTCCCTAGAAGCTGTTGCACAACCCGGTTTTGACCCAATGGATTCAACAACTTAGGGATGGCGGGAACCAACGGGAAGAAAATCGCGGGTCTAAAGACCCGCCACTACATCGGAATGACGGCGGTGGCGGGGGCTTCGGCGACGCCAACGTATTTGTCGGCGGCGCCGTAGTAGAAGAAGAAGTGGCGGGTGGCCCCGACAGGATCGGGGTAAACGAGTGGCGAGTGGCGAGTTCCAGACAAAACCGAAGAGAGATTCCTCAGGCCTAAAAGGCCTGAGCTACAGCGCAGAATGACGGGGTTGGCAGGCGGATCAGAAGAGAGATTCCTCGCTCCGTGGAACCGACCGGAGCGCAAAGAGCGCGCTGCGCTCGGAATGACGGTCTTGGCGGGCGCTTCGGGAGAGGGAATGAGCACCATTCCTTCGACGAAGACGACGTTCGGAACTTGGCCGACCTTCTCCCATTGTTTTTGGGGGAAGAAGATGGGCGCATCGGAGCGGGAGAGGAGTTTGCGGGGATCGCGTCGGTCGAAGACGGCAACGCCGGTGCGATAGACGAGCTGATCGTCGGCGCCGTTGTAAACGAGGACGATGCCGCGCGGGGTGAGGATCGGCGGCGGGCCGGGCTCGACGACGCGCGAGTCAAATTTTCCAGGGCGGCGCGGGAGAACCGGAGTTTGCGTGGCTTCGGTCCAGTGGAGAAGATCGCTCGAATAAGAGAGGCCCATCTGATCGGTCTTGTCCGCGGCGGTCCCGAGCCAGTACATCCAATACTTGCCGTCGATTTTCTCGGGGACGATGGCGCCGGACTTGGTCCAGCCGACGTTCCAATTTCCCTCGTAGGCAGGGAGAATCACGCCCTTGCGTTCCCAATGAATCAGGTCGCGGGAAGTGGCGAGGCAAAGCTGCGCGTCCTTTTTGTTGTAGCCGGTGTAGGTGAGGTACCAGGTGTCCCCGAACTTCTGCAGGCGCGGATCTTCTACGCCGCCATCCTTTTCGTAGTCGGTTTCGGGAGAGAGGACCGGCTGGGGGCGGCGGGTGAAGTGGATGCCGTCGGCGCTTTCAGCGTAGCCGAGGCGCGAAGTGCCGGAGGCGTCCTGCGCGCGGTAGAGCATGACGAATTTGCCAAAGGCAAATGTGACAGCGGGATTGAAGGTGCCGGCAGATTCCCAAGTAGCGCCCTGGGGAGAAAGGATGGGTTCGTTGGACGCGCGCGTCCAGGCGCCGAAGGGCAGATCGGCAGCGAGAGCGGCAAAGGAGAGGGAGGCAGCGAGAAGTGATGATGTCAGGATGAGGTTGCGTTTCATCTTCGTGCAGGACGTGGTAGATGGTCCCACAAAAAGAGGAGGCGAGCTAGGCGGGGACCGGGAAACAAGAAGAGAGATTTAACACAGAGGACACAGAGAGCACAGAGTTCGCAGAGAAGAGAAAAGAGAAAGAAAAGGAGAAACATTAACGCAGAGGGCACCCCGGCAAGGCCGGGGCAGGCGCCGAGCACAGAGTTCACAGAGAAGAGAAGAACGAGTCTAAGGACCGGCCAGAGAGAATCACTTTGGGGCCTTAGGGGTTTTGGGCGGGTCGAATTGCATGGTGCGGGTGATGCCTTCGCCTTCTTTGACGAAGATCACCTGGTTGGGCTTGATGTCGCGGAGCGTCTCGACGAGGCCGCTGGGCCAGCGGATTTCAAGAAGTTCGACGTTCTCGGCTTTGCCGATGCCGAAATGGACGCGCAAATCATTCTGCGAAAAATAGCCGCCGCCGCTGCGCACTTCGTCAATCTGCGGGTGCAGGCTTTTTTCGCCCGGGAGGTGCGTGACGCATTTTATGCGCGCGCCGATGCCGCTGCGGTTCGATTTTGTGCCGATGGTTTTGACTTTGATCCAATTGTTGCCCGTACGTGAGTCGCAACGCAGAAGCTGCGGGTAATCGTTGACCGTGTTGACCACCACGTCGAGGTCGCCGTCATTGTCGAAGTCGCCGAAGGCGCAGCCGCGCGCCGCGACTGGGGCGGAGATTCCCGCTCCAGCGTTGTAGGAAACGTCTTCGAAGCGGCCGTTGCGAAGATTCTTGTAGAGAAGTTTGCGCTGCGGATAGCCGGCTTCGGTCTTGAGCTGCTCGACTTCGGGATAGACGTGGCCATTGCAAAGCAGAATATCGGGCCAGCCGTCGTTGTCCATATCGAAAAAGCCGCAGCCCCAGCCGAGATAAAGAGTGTACTTGCCGAGGCCGGCCTGGAAAGTGGCGTCCTCGAAACTGGCGCCGCCGAGATTGTGGTAAAGCGAGGGCGTGTCGCCGGCAAAATTGGTTTTGACGAGATCGAGATTGCCGTCGAGATCGTAATCGGCGGCGGAGATGCCCATGCCGGCCTGCGGTTTGCCGTCGGCGCTGAGAGCGCAGCCCGCATCCATGGCGATGTCAACGAAGGCGCCGTTTTTCTTATTCTGATAGAGCGCGCTCGGGGTGGAATCGTTGGCGACATAGATATCCGGCCAGCCGTCGTTGTCGAGATCGGCGGTGAGCACGCCGAGGCCGTAGGTGCCGTTGGCTTTGAGGATGCCGGATTTTTCGCTGACGTCGGTGAAGGTGCCGTCGCCGTTGTTGTGATAAAGAATATTTTTTCCGCCGACCAGGCCGGGAGGTCCGCAGGCAACCATGACGCCTTTGTAGAGACAGGGGCCGGATTCGGGGACAGGAGCGGTTTTCAAGTCGAGGTCGATGTAATTGGCGACGAAAAGATCGAGCTTGCCGTCGCGATCGTAGTCAACGAAGGAGCAACCGGTGTTCCAGCGCTTGCCATTTCCGGCTACGCCGGCCTTTTCGCTGACATCGGTGAAGGCGCCATTGCCGTTGTTGTGGTAGAGAACATTTTTTCCGAAGTAGGTGACGAAGAGGTCGTCGAAGCCGTCGTTATCGTAATCGCCGACGCAGACGCCTTGTCCCCAGCCGGAATGAATCAGACCGGCCTTGGCGGTGACGTCCGTGAAGGTGCCATCGCGATTGTTTTTGAAGAGATGCGAAGTGGGCTCCTGGCCGGCAGGAAATCCTTCGAGACGCCACCCGTTCACGAGAAAAATGTCCAGCCAGCCGTCGTTGTCGTAATCGTAGAAAGCCACGCCGCAGCCGGTGGTTTCGAGGAGATATTTGTTTTTGTGCTCGCCACCGAAAATAGTTTTGGCGTTCAGACCGGATTCACGCGCGACGTTGAGGAACGCGACGCCGAGATCGTTTGCAGGCGCCGCATTATGGGATTGCTCAGATGGCGCTGCGGCGGCGTGAGCAGCGAGCGGCAACTTTCCCGGTCGCACGAGGGCAAGCAATTTCTCAAGTGGAAGTATGAGAGCGGAACGGCTGAGCGATTGGAGAAATGCGCGGCGTGTGGAAGACAAAAGAAGCGGTACCTTTCCTTGCGAGCCCCGTGCTAGAATCCGGCGCT
>QHYF01000316.1 GCA_003224075.1 Acidobacteriota bacterium | reverse complement strand
ATCGTCCGGGGTGGAGCGCAGCCGGAGGATCGCGCAAGAGCGGCCAAAGGGGCCCCGCTCGGTTACCTACTCCGGCAGCGTAAAGTTTGTGGCTTGGCGCTGGGCTTCGCGTCATACAACTACACTTTCTATCTGCTCTTGACCTGGCTGCCGTCTTATCTTTCCACTGCCCTCCACGTGGACCTGCTTCATTCGGCGCTCTATACGAGTGTGCCCTGGCTGTTCGCGACGTTCACTGACCTTATCGTAGGCGGATGGCTCGTGGATGCCTTGATACAGCGCGGCAGGAGCCCCATCCGAGTTCGTCAAATCGTTCTCATCGGCGGAACGACTCTCGGCCTGGGAATTCTCGGCACGGCACACGCGCACAGTCCTGTCACCGCCCTTTTCTGGATCAGCATGTCCATCGGCGGTTTATCCGCCGCTTCGCCTGTGGGATGGTCCATCCCGTCGCTGATTGCGCCACGAGAGAGCGTCGGCACACTGGGCGGAATTCTGAATTTTTGTAATCAGCTCTCCGGAATTGCCGCGCCGATTGTGACAGGCTACATTGTGCAGGCGACCCATTCTTTCTCCGGAGCTTTCGTTGCGGCAACTGTTTTTCTGCTGATCGGCATCGCGGGCTATGTTTTTCTGCTCGGGCGCATGGAGCCGATCCCGGAGCCGACGTGATTCCCCGTGGTTCAATGAGCCGGCGCGTAATGCTTCGTGGTCTGCGTCCTTGCGTTGAAAATTTCGAAATTTCCGTCCGGCCAGGCGGTCAGCTTCAGGTAGTTTCCTGCATCGGTCCCTGAAAGATTGGCGATGAATGGTTCGGCGACATTGTGCACGGGTCCGCTGTCGTTTGAAAAAGCGGTGTGCAGGCGCACCAGCAGACTGCGCTCTTGAATCAGATGGAGCTGCCAGAGATCTTCGAGCCCCGGCGCTTTCTTGATGGTCTGCCACGAAGATGGCGCTCCGCCTTTTGTTGCACTGTTATCCATGATGGCCACGCGCGGGGCAATGCCATTCAAGAGTACGGGGCTGTTGCTGGTGGTCGAACCGTGATGCGAGACGACAAAAATGTCGATTTTCCCGAGCTTGTTCTGCGGACACATCAATTCCCTTTCTTTGTCCGATGTCAGGTCGCCTAAGTCCAAAATTCGCAACTTGCCAAAGGTAAAGAGAGTTCCGAGCGAGCGCGCATTCTCGGTGCGGTCGGCCGAAGGTGCTTCGGAGGTGGCGCAGGTGGAATTCACTCCTCCGGCTCCAGGCAGAGGCTTGTCAATCAACGCGCCGTCAGAGCTGACCACTCTGGCTTCCACGCCTTGAAGTGGCAAAACCTCTCCGGGCTTGGCGGAAATGTGCTTGTACTTTCCTGTTGCCAGCAGTTTCTGATACGCCTGCCAAACATTTTGTACTCCGGCGCTGCTCGTCTCGCGGTTTTCGCCATGGTCGATAAATGTTCCCACGGGGATTCGCGCTGCAAGCTGCGGCGCGCCTCCGACGTGATCGTCGTGAAAATGCGTGATCAAAACATAGTCGATCATCGCAATCCCCGCCATCTTGGCTGCGGAAACGATGCGGTCCGCATCGCGGCCATCGTTGCCGGGCCAGCCCGTGTCGATCAGCAGCGACTTCCCTTCCGGCGTCACGAATAGCGTCGCCTGACCGCCCTCCACATCGACAAAAAAGATCTGCAGCCTCTTTGCATTTTCTGGCGCCGCATCGGCAGGTGCCACTACCAAAAGGAATAAACTCAAAAATCCCCCAAATACCCCGCCAAGGAGAGATAGGCCCACGTGGCGTCGCAACGAAAAACTCATAAAAAGATTGCGCTGCATTTTCTCAACTCCTAACCCGATTTATCTCTGACGTCAGAGCCGGCCTTTCCAGACTCGACTAACGCGCGCGTCGCGCCCGTGGAAATTCCTCCGTCCACGAGCAGAGTCTGCCCCGTTATGTACCGGCTGGACTCCGCGGCAAGGAACACTACCGCAGCATCCAAATCCCGTGGTTGCCCGGGGCGTTTCAGCGGAATGCGATCGCAAAGATATTCGACCCACTCTTTGTTCTCGTACAGGATCTTGTTCTGTTCGGTGCGAAACCATCCTGGAGCCAGACAATTCACGGTGACCCCGTACTTGCCCCAATCGTCAGCGAGGCTCATCGTCAATTGCCGGATGCCACCCCGGCTGGCTCCATACGGCGCGAGCCCCGCGTAGCCCGCGACACTGGTGACCGATCCGATGTTAATGATGCGTCCGTAACCGCGCGCGATCATGCCACGCGCCACGCCTTGTGACACAAAGAAGCTTCCGCGCAGGTTGGTGTCAAGAATCACGTTCCAGTCTTCCCAAGTTACTTCGAGCGCCGGCTTCCGGACATTGCAACCTGCATTGTTCACGAGAATATCTACATGGCCGAAGGCCGCTTCAGCGCTCGCAACCATTTTCTCAATGCTCTCATGTCTGCGCACGTCGAGTTCCAATGAAAGAGCGCGGCGGCCGAGTGCTTTTATTTCCGCTTCAAACGGGGCCAATCGCTCACGACCGCGTCTGGTGAGTACGAGGTCCGCGCCCGCCTTCGCCAAGGCCAGCGCCATATACTGCCCGAGTCCCCGGCTCGTGCCCGTGACGATCGCCACCCGGCCACCGAGATCAAACAGTCCGTTGCTCACGAAACCATCCCGGGAGTAAGGATAACCTTCATCAAGTTTGGTTCCCGTGCGTACAGTCTCTCAAACCAGCGTGGCCCTTCCTCCAAGGGAGCAATGGCCGAAATCAGGGGCTTTACCTGAATCGCGCCGGTTGCCAAAAGCTCTATTGCCCGTGGATATTCTCCGGCCGATGCGCACGACCCTTGAAGACGGAGTTGCCGGGTAACAACCTTCTGCAGCGGCAGTGTCACTTCGGGAGAGATGTTGCCGACTAAAACGACAGTTCCACCCTTGCGAACACTCTCAATCGACGCCTTCACAGTTTCGCTTCTTCCAACGGCTTCAACGGCGACGTTCACACCGGTTCCTCCGGTGAGCTGCATAATCTCCGCAACAAGGTCAGTCTCCGCAGAGCAGATAGCAGTGGCGCCGACATCTTGAGCCAGTTTGAGCCGTGACCTATCCAGATCGGCGACAAAAATTCTTGAACAGCCTGCAACGCGCAATGCCTGCAGGACGAGCAGCCCGATCATTCCTGCGCCAACGACCAGAGCATTGCTGCGGGGAGAAATCTGCGCCAAGGAAACAGCATGAACGGCCACCGACACCGCCTCCAGCATCGCTGCTTCCGCAAACGAAAGACTATCCGGCAAGCGATAAACGATCCGTGAAGGTACGGCAACGAATTCAGCAAACGCTCCTGCACGGCGATAATCGGAACAGGAGACTCCCAACACTTGGCGGTGGTCGCACAGATTTACCTCTCCGCGGCAGCAGTAACTACAAGCGCCGCAATAGATGGTCGAATCAAAGGTGACTCTGTCACCTTTCGTGAATCCCGCTACCCCTT
>QHYF01000334.1 GCA_003224075.1 Acidobacteriota bacterium | reverse complement strand
GTGTAACCGGCCAGTCGCCGACACTTTTGTTGGCGATGATGAGTGCCGCCAACCTGAACCGCAGGACGGCTGACTTCGACAGGTACGATATCGGCAACTTCGCAATCTTTGCCGACGGGTTGACGGGCGCCAACGCCATCACGGCGCATGGATTCCCGGCCAATTTCTTCCGGCCAAATCCGCAATTCGGTCAAATCTTCTTCCAGGATTCGGGCGGTGACTCTTACTACCACGGCTTGTTCATTGCCGCGCGGCGGCGCTTCGAGCAAGGGCTGGACTTCGGTTTCTCTTACACTTTCAGCAAGTCCATTGACGACATGTCTATCGACCCGACCGGAGCAGCCACCGGCGGAGGCTTGAGCACGACGAATAGCCGTACGCCAACAGATATTCGCAACTGGCGGCTGGATCGCGCACTCTCAGACTTCAACAATACCCACGTTCTTCAGGCCAATTTGCTGTACGAAATCCCCATCGGCAGGGGCAAGAAGCTTGCGTCTTCCGCGCCCAAATGGGCGAACCAGATCATTGGCGGCTGGTCCTTCACCGGCATCTTCGCATACCAGAGCGGCGAGCCCTACAGCATCACCAGCGGCTCGCTCACGGCCAACGGAGCACACGTCAGCTTTGCACAGGTGAGAGGCCCACTCGACAAGGGTCACATACAGTTCGTGAATGGAGTGGAAGGCCCGGTGATGTACAACGCCAGCCAGCGCATTACCAACCCGGCCGACCCGAACTTTAATTGCGTCAACGTCATCGGCACGCAGACGTTTTTCTGCATCCCGCCGCCCGGACAGCAGGGCAATGGCCGCAATATCGTGCAAGGGCCAAATTTCTGGAATTTGGATTCAAGACTGCTGAAAAATTTTGGACTGACGGAGCGCTTCAAGATGCAATTCCGGGCGGAAGTCTTCAACGTTCTGAACCACACAAACTGGGAAAACCCCAGGAACGCGACGTCCGGCTCACCTAACGTCCAGAGCAGCATCTTCGCCCGAACTTGCTGCGTTTCGGCCTCGCTGCCGTCCTCGGCAACGGTGATCGCCATTGGCGAGCCGAACCGTGTTATCCAGCTTGGTCTGAAGCTGTCTTTCTGACATAGAGTTGACACAGAACGCACAGAATACAGAAAAGGTTTACGCGGGGCTCTATCGAGCGCCAAGCGGCAAGTGAAGACGACGATTTAATTCCCCGAGGCGGAGGAGCCGCCCGGGGCGTAGTAGCCGTTGCGGGTGCGGGCAATGAGTTTGCCGCGGCCACGCGGCGGTATAACTTCCACGCTGATAGCGCGGAAGGTGCCGTCACGGCGCGTGTTGGTGGGATAGTAGGCCAGCGTGTACTGATTGCGAATGTCGTGTGCAACCTGCTGGCAAATGCTATGCACATCCTCGACGTTTTCCGGGAAATAGGCCAACCCGCCGGAGGCAATCGCGATTTGTTCGAGGGCCCGCCTAGCGCGCTTGGCGTTCTTTTTGCTTTCCTGACTGAGCAAGCCGATCGTGTAGATTACCGTGGGGGTTTTCTGAATTTCGCGAATGGTTTTTTCCAGCGAATTGTGGCTGGTATTGTCTTCGCCATCAGTGACGACAAGAAGAACGCGCTTGTCCTTGGAAGCTTTTTTCAGGTGATCGAGGGAGCCAATGATGGCGTCATAGAGCGCGGTGCTGCCGCGTGAGTCAATGCGCTCGAGAGCTTCCTTCAATTCGGGGATGCTGCTGGTGAAATCCTTGTCGAGATCGAGATAAAAATCGTCGTTGAAATTGACGACGAAGGCTTCGTCCTGGGGATTGCTGGCCTGGACGAGAGTGATGGCGGCTTCATTGACGCGGGGACGCTTGTCGCGCATGCTGCCGCTGTTGTCAATGACCAAGCCCATGCTGACGGGAACATCTTCGCGCTTAAAGACGGAGAGCTTCTGTTCGATTTTGTCTTCGAAGATGCGGAAGTTCTCGCTCTTCAGGCCGTCGGCGAAGCGCTGGCGGTCGTCCAAAACAGTGGTGTGCAAGACGACCAGGTCAACGTTCACAATGACCTTGGAGCCCTGCTGGTCGACGCCGGGATTCTGGCCCGGGGGAGGCGGCGTCTGCGTGGGAATGGGAACCTGAGCGAAGGCGGCGGAAGAGACGAAAGCGAGCGCGCACATCAAAAGAGAAAGATAGCGCAGAGGAAAAAAGAGACGAGGCCGGGAGTCAGTGGCTGGGTGCGTAGTAACCGGTTTTTGAAAAGACGCTGAGCGGCGGAAGTCCTTTGGGTGCGCGCAACTTGATTTTGAGCTTGCGCCAGCGAGCGTCGTGGGCCTTGTTGCTTGGTCGATAGCCGAGCACATATTGGTTTCGCAGCTCCATGCCGATTTTTGAAGCGATGTCCGGAAGCTCGTCCAGCTTCTCAACGGCGAAGACGCGGCCGCCGGTCATCTCCGTGATTTCACTGAGAAGAGACGGGCCGTTGAGTTCTTCGGGCGTCCGGTTGCGATATCCGAGCGGGTCAAAGATGCCGATCGCATAGAGCTGGGTGTCCGCTTCCTTTACCAGGCGCTTGATATCGCTTTCGTTGTAACGACTATGATTATCGCCTCCATCGGATAGGATGAGCAAGGCACGTTTGCCGTTGTGTGCACCCCTCATCTGGCTGAGACCAAGATAGATGGCGTCTAGCAGGGCGGTGCGGCCCCTGGGGGAAGTGAGCATCAGGCGGCTCTGCAAGTCCTCCACGCTGTTGGTGAAAGAACTAGTCAATTCAGCGCGCTCATTGAAGCTGACAAGGAAAAATTCATCCTGGGGATTCGCGGTCTTGAAGAATTGGACCGCAGCTTCGCGGGCTTTGCCCACTTTGTTGGCCATGCTGCCGCTAAAATCAAAAATCACACCGATGGAAATGGGCACGTCTTCGGCGGAGAAGTTGACGACTTCCTGCTCGATGTTGTCCTCGAAGACGCGGAAGTTGTCCTGCTCGAGACCGGTGACCAAGCGATTGTAAGGGTCGGTGACGGTAACGTTGACGAGCGCGAGGTCGACGTCCATGTGAATCTGGCCTCCGGGTTTGAAAGGCGTGCCCGGGGTGTCTTTCTTTACGTCATCCTTCTTGACTTCGTCCCTTTTCGGTTCTTCTCGCTTGGCATCGTCTTTGGGTTTGTTTTCGTCCGAGGAGGAAGAGGATTGAGCCAAGGCGGGGAGGGCAGCCTGCGCAGCAAAAAGACAAACCATCAGCAGGATGCGGAATGAAAAAGATAAAACGCGAGTGATCTCAGGTCGTGACCGAAATACGGTCAACGGAAAGTCGCGTTTCACGGCGCCCCCATCATCCCGGCCTGCCGGGATGGCCGCGCGGTTCGGTCTAAA
>QHYF01000333.1 GCA_003224075.1 Acidobacteriota bacterium | reverse complement strand
ATGCCATGGCGGCGACAATCGCCGTGGCGCGAGAGCGCGCAGCGGCTGGGGATCCGCGCTTGAAGGGAGGGTCGCGCTTCGAAGAAGGCGGCTGGGTTTACGTGCATCTCGAAGGCGACCCGGAGGCGATTGGATATCAGCACGGGTATTTGCTGGCTCCGGAAATTGAAGATGCGTTCGCGGCGGTGAGCGCGGGAATGACGCGTTCAACGGAGCGCGACTGGGCCTTCTTTCGTAAAGCAGCGCGCGAAATGCTATGGCCCAAGATTGACGCGGAATACCAGCAGGAGCTGCAGGGAATCGCCGCTGGACTTCGTGCGCGGACCGGCTCGAAGCTGGATGTGGACGACATCGTGGCCTTCAATGCGTTCGAAGAGCTGCCGGATTATTACGTGCCGTGGCTGAACAAGCAGCAAAAGACGGCGAAGGCCCCGAACCTGAAGAGTCCCGGGAATTGCAGCGCGTTTGTGGCCACGGGCAGCTGGACGAAAGACGGACAGATCGTCATGGCACACAACAACTGGACAAGTTATATGAACGGCGAGCGGTGGCGAATCGTCTTCGACATTGCGCCGAAAAATGGATACAGAATCCTGATGGATGGTTTCCCGGGAGTGATCGCGAGCGACGACGATTTCGGAATCAACAGCGACGGGCTGATGGTGACGGAAACGACGATTACGCAGTTTGAAGGATGGGACCCGAACGGGAAGGCAGAATTTGTGCGCGCGCGCAAGGCGCTGCAGTACGCGGGTTCGATCGACGAATACACGAAGATCATGCTGGCTGGAAACAACGGCGGATACGCGAATGACTGGCTGCTGGGCGACCGGAAGACCGGCGAGATTGCTCAGCTCGAACTCGGGCTGAAAGCGTACAAGCTGTGGCGGACGAAGGACGGAGTGCTGGCGGGCTCCAACTGGGCACGCGACCCAAAGGTGCTGAAGCTGGACGCGACCCAGTTCGATCCAAACGATGGAGAGAGTTCGCCGAATGCGAGGCGGGCGCGATGGGATGAGTTGCTGAACGAAAACAAGGGAAAGATCGACGTGGAGCTTGCGGAAAAAATGCTGGGCGACCACACGGATGGTTTTGAGAAAAAGGAAGCCGTGAACGAGCGGACGCTGTGCGGACACACGGACCTCTCGCCGCGTGGCGTGAAAGAGTGGGGGTGGACGCCGTATTTTCCGGGCGGAGCGGTGCAGGGAAAAGCGACGGACGGAACGATGACCAAAGAGATGCGCATCGCGGCCCGCATGGGTCATCCCTGCGGCGGGGATTTTCTCGCCAAGCCCTTTCTCGCGGCCCATCCCGAGTATGCGTGGCAGGAGCCGTATTTGCGGGACATGAAGGCAGGCCCGTGGACGGAGTTCCGGTCAGGCCAGGCCCCGAAGCAATAGGAGGAATCTAAAAAGAAGCGGTCATTGCCGAGACTGAGAAGGTAATCGTCAAAGGGGAAGGGCTCATCGGGACGACGGGAGAAATCCAGAGCCGCGTGATACCCGCGCCTAGGAGCATGCCCAGGAGAATTAGACCGATCACGCCGAGGACGACCCAGAAGTCTGACTTTGAAAATTTGAAGCTGAGTGAGTTTCGGGGAGGTTCCTTCGCAGAATCAGGGGAAGACTCGCTGAGCGGGTAGCGTGGGTTTCCGGACTTATCGGTCACTTCCGGCTGAACGACGAGGCAGTACCCCTTCCGTGGAATGGTTTCGATATAGAGGGGTTTATCGGTGGAATCGCCCAGGGCCTGACGCAGTTTATTGACAGTGGTATTTACGTTGGCATCGTAGTTGACGTGCGTATCGGCAGGCCAGAGCCGCACGCGCAACTCTTCCCGGGTGACAACCTCACCTGGCTTCTCGAGGAGCGCCAGGAGAATCTGATAAACCTTCCCCTGAAGCTTGAGCCGGGCGCCATTTCTGGTCACTTCCTGCCGCTGCTGATCAATCCGGAATGGCCCGAAGTGGATATACCGGCCGGAGGACAGCATTACGTGCTCCGAGGTTGCCGGCTCATCCGGCCCCTGCATTGAGATCAGTTCCGGCGACATTGCCGCCCCACCCCTACGCGATATAGACGCAAAAACCAGTCGACTGTTTTGTAGTTCTACGAAAAATCTCGTGGTTAAGTTCCATGGGAATCGAGGCATGGATCGCGATTTTGCAGTTTGCTGGAGGACGGAGTAAGAAGGGGCATGTTACATGGAAAAGTCACCTAGATTTAGGCGCGAATTATATGGTTTAGTGGAGATTTCAGATCGCGCAGCGAGGAGATCCCGCGCTGCTTTCCAAGATTAGGGCGACCCTGAGTGATGATCCCCCCGCGGAGAATAGTTAGTTCGGTGCTGCCACAGCGGATGGAGGCACGGAGATTTCGACACTTGAAGGAAAGCGCTTTGAGCGATAAATGCGCTGCGTGGCTTTTTGGTAGTCCGATTCCTTCGCCTCAAAAATATTGGGGACAAATTTCTGCGGGTTGCGGTCAATGACCGGGAACCACGTGCTCTGGACTTGCACCATGATGCGATGCCCCTTTTTGAAGACGTGGTTCGCGGTGTGCAGGTCGATCATGAACGGCGTGATTACGCCTGGGGTGAGGGGTTCCGGCTTTTCAAAGGAATTGCGGAAACGCCCGCGAAAGACTTCGCCGGCGATCATCAATTCGTAGCCGGACAGCTTCCAGTCCTGGGGAAATTTCTCCGGATAAACGTCGATCAGCTTGACGATCCAATCGGAGTCGCTGCCGGTCGTGGAGGCAAAGAGCTTCGCGGTAACCTGGCCGGCGAGCGTGACGTCTTCCTTGAGTTCGCCGGTTTGCCACGAGAGGACATCAGGACGGTTATCCACGAAGCGCTGGTCCTGGACGAGCCAGGTGTACCAACCGCCGGGATGATCTGCGGGGTAGGTCATGTCGATGGGGCGATTGCGGTAGGGCACAGGATGGGCTGGGTCACTGATATAGCTGTCAAAGGCCTGCGCAGAGTCTGATGTTGGAGCGTCGAATGATAGATTGCCATCTTCGCGGAAATAAAGGTTGCGCATTTGCGCGTTGCGGGGCGGCCAGGAATCAAACTGCACCCAGATATCGCTGCCGGTTTGGAAGAGCAGCGCTTCCTTGAGGGGCAAGCTGTCCTTATTCTTGAGCCAGTAGGCAAACCAGGACGCCTCGATCTTCTGACGGAAATAAAGTGCGGTATCGCTGCCGAAGGGAATGGGGCCGAGAGAATTACCGGCGCCGTGGGCCCAGCCGCCGTGGTTCCAGGGGCCTGCGACGAGATAATTCAAATGAT
>QHYF01000097.1 GCA_003224075.1 Acidobacteriota bacterium | reverse complement strand
CATCTTTGTCTTCCCACAATCATCTAGACTTTCCCGCGCAAGCGCCGCAAGTTCTCGGTTTGCAACCCAAGCGCGCGCCGCAGAGGCCGCGTAATTGCCAGAAACAAGAACCAGACCGGCTGAACTACGTCGTACAGCAGAACCCGCCCCGCCTGGCGCACGTGCCGCTTCACCGCCGCCCAATGCCGCATCGCGTTCGGCTTCAGACCTTCCTCTCGCAGAACTTCTGTAGCGTCCGCGATCGTCCGCAAGTGACTCCATCCGCCCGCCAATCTGTAATTGCGGCCTGATTCTTCTCCGTGAAAGACACCCTCTTTTCCTTGCGGGTGATAACCGTAATCGTGACTCTGATGCACCGCGATGACCACCGCGGAGACGTCAACAACGGGAACTTTCGAATCCCGCGCCTTCCAGACCAGCCAGTTGTCCCAGAACACTCGCCCGATCACGAACGGCGGCAAGTCCGGCCCGTACAGTCCGCGCGTAAATGCAAAGTAATCGATCCAGTCGGGCGTGCGCTGCTTGGCTTTGTGAAGAGCATGGCCTCGGAGCCGTGTTTGCCAATCCCTTCTTTCGAAGTCGTAGGGTTCGTTGATGTCCGTATCCCAGCGCCGGCCAATCATCAGAAATTTCGAATGCGCCGCTTTCACCCGCGCCAGCGCGTGACAAAAACCCTGCATCAGCATGATGTCGCAGTTGATATAGCAGAGCAAATCGTGGCGCGCGAGGGCCTGGGCCTTGCCAAACATATAATCGAGCCGCTTGGTGCCGTACTCGTTGCGCTCCACGTGCGGTTCGTGGCGGATCCCGAACGTTCGAGCAGCCGCGGCCACACCTTCCTCATCCCCGAAAAGAATAACCTCCACGTCAGGATGCAGCCGCTTCCAGCTATTCAGTGCGTTGCGCTGAATGACTCCGAGGTGATCTCGGAAGGGCTTTGCGGTCGTGAAAAACGTCAGCATCTCTTAACTGCTTTCCCTTACCTCGCGCCTGCTTGCGCCAATTGTGCCCGCTGCGACGCGATGATCTCTTCGAGAATCGCGTCTAATCCGCGCGTAACCTTCCAATTCGGATAGTGACTCTTGAACTTGCCGAGATTCGAGATGTAACAGATGTGATCGCCCTTGCGCGCTTCCTCAACGTAGCGCCAGTCCAGCTTGCGTCTGGTCATCTGCTCGATTCGCTCGATGGCTTCCAATATCGAGATGCTGTTCTCGCGCCCGCCGCCCAGGTTGTACACTTCGCCGGGCCGCGGATTAGCCGCAAATTCCTCGATTGCCCTCACGACATCATAACTGTGAATATTGTCTCGCACTTGCTTGCCCTTATAGCCAAAAATGGAATACGTGCCCCCGCTCAGTGCAATCTTCACCAAGTACGAAAGGAAGCCGTGCAACTCCACACCTGAATGTGACGGCCCAGTCAGGCAGCCGCCACGAAATATGCCAACCTTCATTTTGAAATATCGCCCATACTCTTGCGCCACCAGATCGGCTGCAGCTTTCGAAGCGCCAAAAAGCGAATGCAGCGTGCGATCGATCCGGCAGGTCTCGTCGATTCCCGCAGAATCTTCCGGCCGCGCATAGTCGTAGCGCTTTTCGAGTTCCTTGAGCGGAATCTCATTCGGTGCGTCGCCATAAACCTTGTTGGTGCTGAGAAACAACAGCCTCGGGAGAGTGCTGGCGGGTTGCTTCCAGAAGATTCACGGTTCCCAGTGCATTGACCTCAAAATCGAGCAAGGGAATATCCCGCGCTTTGTCGTGCGACGGCTGCGCCGCGCAGTGCACAATCAGATCGAAGCGGCGCGTTCGAATCAGTTCTTCGATGGCGGCGCGATCGCGAATATCCACGTCCGCATGTGTAAACCGCTTGGTCGCACCTTTCAACCGTTCGAGATTCCAAAGCGTGTCGCCCGCAGGTCCGAAGAAAACTCGGCGCATGTTGTTGTCCACGCCGAGAACTTCGTGCCCTTGCCGGTCGAAATGTTCGACCGCTTCCGAGCCAACCAATCCGCTGCTTCCCGTGACTAGAACTTTCATCCGCTCGATCCTGCTCCCCTACGCATCACCAACAATACAGATAAAACGCGATGGAATTCCCACGAACAGCAACCGCCAACCAGCTCGTAGATGAGACGAAAGGCCCGCTCCCCAATTATAAGAATATCAGCACTCGCGCGGTTTTTTAACTCTGTGGCGCAGTTTCTGTTACGGGACTGGCAGGTAATCGGATTCAAGACGTGGGTATCAGAGCAGCGAGGAAAAGTTTCACCTTCGACGGATGTGCTAGCATCGGAGACTTGTGCGTTGAGCAGGAGCGCGGCTAGATGGCCACGACAATGAAAGCCTTACGCAAGATGCAGCCCGCCAGGGGCTTGCAGATGGATACGGTGGCGGTGCCGGCGCTCGGACCAACCGACGTGCTGGTGCGCGTGAAGACCGCGTCGATTTGCGGCACGGATCTGCACATATACGGTTGGGATCGCTGGTCGCAGGGACGCATCAAGCCCCCGGTGACGCTGGGACATGAGTTTTGCGGCACTGTCGAGCGCAGGGGAGACGAGGTCGCGGCGGTCAAGCCGGGGGATTTCGTCAGCGCGGAAATGCACGTGAACTGCGGGCATTGCGAGCAGTGCCGGCTGGGCCAGGGGCACATCTGCCAGAATCTGCGGATCATCGGGATCGATCAGGACGGGGCGTTCGCGGAGTTCGTGAAAATTCCGGCATCGAATATCTGGAAGCTGGATCCAGCGATACCCGAGCACTACGGCGCGATTCTCGATCCGCTGGGAAACGCGGTCCACACAGTGTTGGCCGGGCCGATTGCGGGACAGACGGTCTTGGTAACCGGCTGCGGGCCAATTGGATTGATGTCGATTGCGGTAGCGAAGGCTTGCGGGAGCTCCAGAGTTTTTGCGACGGAGACGAACGAAAAGCGGCGCGCGATGGCCAGGAAAATGGGCGCGGACGTGGTGCTGAATCCAGCGACGGAAGATGCAGTGGCAAGAATTCTCTCGGAAACTAACGGGGCGGGAGTCGACGCGCTGCTGGAGATGTCCGGGAATCCCATGGCGATTCAGCAAGGCTTCAGAGCTCTGCGAGCGGGAGGGCGCGCCTCGCTGCTGGGGATTCCGACGGAAAATGTTCCGCTGGATTTGGTGAACGATGTGATCTTCAAGGGTGCAACCGTCCAGGGAATCTACGGGCGGCGCATGTATGAAACGTGGGTGCAGATGGCGGCGCTGCTCAAGGCGGGGAAACTGAATCTGGAGCCGCTATTTGGCGAACGTGCGCCGCTCGATAAGTTCGAAAGCGCGTTCACGCTATTGCAGGGCGGCCTGGCCGGAAAGATTTTGCTTTACCCAAACGGCGTGCCCCGCTGAGCGCAAAGGCGGGCCCGTTTGTTTTTTCTTGTCATTTTGAGCCCATCCGGCGAGGATGGGTGGAGCATCCCAACGCAGTCCCCGCCCAGCGCAAGTCCCAATCACCAGGAGCTATGTCATGAGTGAAACCGGAACGCAAATAACGAAGATGAACCCGCTGCAATATGTCTCAGACCAACTGAACGACTTGCGGGCGAAGGGGGTCGCACCGAAGCTGCGCGTGCTGGAAGGCGAGCAGAGACCCGTGTGTATTTTCGACGGTAAGGAGGTCATCAACCTCGCCTCGAACAATTATCTCGGCTTGACGACGCACAAGGCGCTGCGCAAAGCAGCGCTGGACGCGGTGAAGAGGTACGGGGCGGGCGCGGGGGCCGTTCGAACGATTGCCGGCACGATGAAGCTGCATATGGAGCTGGAAGAACAGATTGCGGCTTTCAAGAACGTGGAAGCGTGCGTGGTGTTCCAGTCGGGTTTCACGGCGAACGCGGGAACGGTTTCCGCGGTTCTCGGAAAAGATGACCTCATTGTTTCCGACGAACTGAATCACGCGTCGATCATCGATGGGGCGCGGCTTTCGAAAGCGACGATCAAGGTTTTCAAACACAAGGACACCGCCGATTGCGAACGGATTCTGCAGGAAAACGCGAACTGGAGCGGCCGCAAGCTGATCATCACGGACGGCGTGTTTTCCATGGACGGGGACATCGCGCCGCTGCCTCAGCTTTGCGATCTCGCGGAAAAATACAACTGCATCATGATGGTGGATGACGCGCACGCTTCGGGCGTGCTGGGGCGCGGGGGGCGCGGCACCATCGACCACTTCGGATGTCACGGGCGCGTGCACATCCAGGTGGGGACGCTGAGCAAGGCGATCGGTTCGATGGGGGGCTACGTGTGCGGCTCGCGGGATTTGATCGATTTCTTGTATTTGCGAGCTCGGCCGTTTCTTTTTTCGACTTCGCATCCACCGGCTACAGCGGCGGCGTGCCAGGCGGCGTTCGCGCTGCTGGATTCGCCAGAGGGTGAAAAACTGGTGAAGAAACTCTGGGCCAATACGAAATTTTTCAAGCGCGAGCTGAAGAAGCGCGGGTTCCAGTTCAAGGTGAGCGAGACGCCGATCATTCCGATTCACGTGGGCGATGCCGTAAAGGCGTTCGAGTTTTCGAAGAAGCTCTTTGAAGCGGGAGTCTTTGCGCCAGCGGTGGGCTTCCCGACCGTGGCCGAGGACAAGGCGCGGCTGCGTGCGATTGTCAGCGCGGCGCACAAGCGCGAACAACTTCTGCGTGCGGCGGACATTCTGGCCGAAGTGGCGCAACCTCTCGGCATCATTTCGAGTTAACAGTGCATTGAGTGAAACTAGACAGGAACGGCGTCCTAGGTCCCTCTAACCAACCCTGTAAATCCTGCACACAGCTTGTCTTTTTGCAGGGGCGCCGCAACCAGCTTGTTCGCTCAACTAACTGAAAATACGGGTGTTACATCACGGCAAATGCTTTGCCTCTATCAAACGGTTTCTCGGATACCCTTATGTGTACAGGTATCAAACCCAACCCATTATCCGAATGGAGTGATGAGGAGGCTTTACGACCATGAATCGCATAGGGTTTGCAATTGTTGTGGGGACTCTGTTCAGCCTATGTGCTGCGGCCCAAGCGCAAACGGGAGCGCAGGCGGGATCGCAGAGCAGCGGGCAGGCGTCGGTCGAAGCAGGCAAGACGCAAGCGCAGGCATCAGCGAATGCATCGGCGTCAACTTCGGCGTCGGCGCAGAACGGCCAGGCGAACGCTGCGCTGGCCAGCGGCACGGCGTTCAACGCCGCGCTGAGTTCGCCAATCGATTCGAAAAAGTGCAAGCCCGGCGATCAGGTAACCGCACATACGACGGAAGCGGCCAAGTCCGAAGGGAAAACGGTGATCCCGAAGGGCTCGAAGCTCGTCGGGCGCGTGACCCAGGCTTCTGCCCGCGCCAAAGGCGAGTCGGAATCGGCGCTCGGCATCGTATTTGACAAAGCCATTCTGAAAAGCGGCCAGGAGGTTCCGTTGAACGTGGCCATCCAGGCCGTCGCTTCGGCACAGAGCAGTGCGTCGGCGGCGGGCGCAGACCTGGACACCATGGGTGGCACGGGCGCTTCAGCGGCGGGCTCAGGAATGTCTGGCGGGCGCGGCACGCTTGGCGGCGTGACTTCCGCGGCGGGCGGTGCGGTTGGCGCTGTGAGCAACACGGCTGCTAACGTCGGGGGAGCTGCCGGCGGAGCGGTGAATTCCACGACAAATGCGGCCGGGAGTGTCGCTGGTACTTCCAGGGGAGCAGTCGGCGGCCTGAACGCCGCGGGGCAACTCACCTCAAACAGCCAAGGCGTGTTTGGCCTGAGCGGTCTGAGCTTGAACGCCGCGGCTTCCAATGCAACACAGGGATCTGTGATCACATCGACCGGAAAGAACGTCCACTTAGACAGTGGCACGCGGATGCTGCTGGTTTCGCAGACACAGGCGGGTGCCGCGGGTGCGTCGAAGCAGCCTTCGGCCAACAAGCCGGAACCGAAATCCGAGCCGAAGCCTGAACCCAACAAACCGGAGAAAGAGTAATCACGGCTCAGTCGTTGAAACAGGCCGCGCGGGCACGCTCGTTCCCCGCGCGGCCCTTTTTGTGCAGCCCGCCCTCGTCGAAGGGCGGGCTTTTCTTTCCTACGGGCAAACAAGCTGGGATCCTGGAAACGCCAACGGTCTGACCCTTCGACGTCGCTCAGGGCAAGAGCCGACGGCCAGCTAGAGAGTGGATTGGGGCGAAAAATCAGTCCCTCCTTCATCCTTTGCTATACTCGCCCGGATGCCTTCGGCACCAAAAAAACTGTTCCTCGTCGACGCAATGGCGCACATTTACCGCGCGTTTTACGCACCGATGAACCGCATGAACGCGCCCTCGGGCATCCCCACGAAAGTGCCTTTCCTTTTTGCGAATATTCTTCGGCGCCTCCTCAAAGACTACCAGCCGGACTACATCGGCATCGTTTTCGACACCAAGGGCCCGACCTTTCGCGACAAGCTTTTTGAAAAGTACAAAGCCCAGCGCCCCCCGATGCCCGATGACCTCTCGGTGCAAATTCCCTATGTTCGAAAGCTCTGCGAAGCGATGCGCCTGCCGATCCTGGAGTTTCAGGGTTACGAGGCTGACGATGTCATCGGCGCGATGGCCACTCAGGCGGCAAAAAAGCAGCTCGACGTCCTGATCGTCACCAACGACAAAGACATGATGCAGCTTGTCGGGAGAAACATTCGAACGCTGCGCACGGGCTCAGGTGGAGCGAAGGCGGACGTGATTGTCGACGAAAAGAAAGTGGAAGAGATTCTCGGGGTCCCCCCGGAAAAAGTGATTGACGTGATGTCCTTGATGGGCGACACGGTCGACAACATTCCCGGCGCCAAGGGCATCGGCGAAAAAGGCGCGACCGAACTGATCCAGAAATACGGGAGCGTTGAGAAGGTGCTGGATCGCGCCGATGAGGTTTCGAACAAGCGTTATCGTGAGGCGCTTCAGCAGCAGCGCGAGCAGGTGATGATGTCCAAGCAGCTTGCGACGATCGCCACCGACGTGCCGCTGGAGCTCGATCTGCAGGCGCTCGAGCGTCGCGCGCCAGACGTCAGTGCGCTGGCGGCTTTGTATCGCGATCTCGGCTTCAATTCCCTGCTCAGAGAATTGGGCTCGGAAGCTGTCGCGTCCTCCGCGCCCGCGACTTCCGAATCGGCAGCGAAGACGGATTACGCACAGTTTACGAGCCTCGCGGAATTTCGCGAGTACTTGGCAAAAGTCCCCGTGAAGCAGCCTTTGGCGATCTGGCTGAATCTTGAGCCAGGCGAACGCGAATCGGAGGGGTTCGGGACACGCATCGCTTCCATCGAGGTTTCATCCAAAGCCGGGGAAGGGCGCTCCGTTTGGTTCGACGATAAGGGCGAAGCGCTCAAGGTCGTTGAGCCGCTCCTTGCCGATCCCAAGCGGCCGAAGATCGTCCACGATCCAAAACTTTCTCAATTGCTTACAGGACGAGCCGCGAATGTCTTGCACGCGACGCAGCTTTATTCGTACCTGCTGCGGCCCACCACCGCGAATCACAACTTTGCCGACGTGGTCATGCGGCAGTTTAACGTCATGCTGGGAGGCGGGCCCGGAGAGCGCGCCGATTACCTGCAACGACTTGCTCCTGCTCTCTGCGCGCAGGTCCAAGAGCAACAACTTGAAGGCGTCTACGAAAAAATCGACCTGCCCCTCGCGCCGGTGCTGGCGGAAATCGAACGCGCTGGGATCCGCGTCGATCCCAATGCGCTCGACAAAATGTCGCGCGCGATGGAAAAGGAAGTCCGGCGCCTGGAAAAAGAGAGCTGGAAGCTGGCGGGCGCTGAATTCAACGTTAATTCTCCGACGCAACTCGCGGAAATTCTTTTTGACAAGCTGAATCTACAGCCTTCCGCGCGCCGCGGAAGAGCTAAAGCACGATCCACTGCGGTTGAAATTCTCGAAGAACTATCGGCGCAACATCCGCTTCCCGCGAAAATCATTGAGTACCGCGAAATCGCCAAGCTCAAATCGACTTATGTGGATGCGCTGCCGAAGCTCATCCATCCGGAGACGGGGCGCCTGCACACCAGCTTTTCACAGACCGGCACAGCCACGGGGCGGCTCAGTTCGAGTGACCCGAATCTGCAGAATATTCCCATTCGAAGCGAACTGGGCCGCGAGATTCGCGCCGCTTTCGTGGCCGAAAAAGGACGAGTCCTGCTTTCCGCCGATTACTCGCAGATCGAACTGCGCATCATGGCGCACTTTTCGAAGGATCCAGTCCTCGTGGAGGCTTTCCGTAACGGCGAAGACATCCACGCGCGGACCGCGCAGGAAGTTTTTGGCGTTGGCCCGCTCGCGCAGACCGCCGAGCATCGCCGCGCCGCGAAAGCCATCAACTTCGGCATCATCTACGGGCTCTCGCCATTTGGTTTGGCGCAGCAACTTAGTATCGAGCAGCGCGAAGCCGCGCAATTCATCAGTGCGTATTTCACGCGGTATCGCGGAGTGAAGGAATATCTGGAAAAAATCCTTGCCGAAACGCGGAAGACCGGTGTTGCAAAAACTCTGTTCGGAAGAATTCGTCCCATTCCAGAAATCAATTCACCTCAGATGCAACTTCGCAACTTTGCGGAACGCACGGCGCTGAATTCACCCCTGCAGGGCACGGCCGCTGATCTCATCAAACTCGCGATGATCAATATCGACCGGCGTCTGAACGAGGAAAAATTTGAGGCGAAAATGATCCTGCAGGTACACGACGAGCTGCTCTTCGAAGTTCCCGCCAAAGAACGCTCCAAATTGGAAAAATTAGTTCGTGAGGAAATGGAAGGTGTCCACAAACTCGCTGTTCCGATTGTCGTTGAGATCAGTGTTGGGCCCAACTGGCGCGACCTGGACTGAGCCACCGCTAGAAATCGTCGTCGGCGTCATTTCGGAAAACTGCCGGGCATCCCTTTTCGGCTTGCGGCAGTCAAACTTTCGAAGTCAGCGTTCGAATCTCTCGCGCTGCACGATTTGCCTGTGCTAGCGTAAGGCCCCGCCCTCAAAAACGAGGCTCCTCATGCGCCGAATTCTCTTCCTGCTCGCCAGCCTTGCCATTTTCCCATTTTTGAATTCTTGCGGCAGCACGAGCAATGGAGGAGGGGGGACTCCTCCTCCTACGGCGAGCAGTGTCACCGTCGCGCCTGCCAGCCTCTCGTTGAACAAGGGCGGGATGCAGGCGTTCACGGCGACGGTGAATGGAACCACGGATCAAAACGTGTTTTGGATGATTGTAGAGGCCACGCCCAAGACCGGCGACTCGACGCATGGATTTATCTCAACAGCGGGCGTGTACGTTGCGCCGGCCACACTCCCGAGCCCGCCGAACGTGACGATTAAGGCGCTATCGGTTGTAGACCCAACGAAGTCCGGCACGGCCACCGTGACGCTTCAGGCCGGACCCGCCACCAGCGTATCGATCACGCCGGGATCAGGCAACGTTCCCACGTTCGGATCGATGCAATTCATTGCGGCCGTTACCGGGAATGCGAACCAATTGGTGATGTGGCAGGTGAATGGCATGACTGGAGGAGGCCCGCAAACAGGAACTATTTCGACGACGGGACTATTCAAAGCGCCGAATTCGGTTCCCGTGCTGATGAGTGGAAACAACAGCGGACAAACGACACAGGTGGTGGTCACGGCAATTTCGCAGGCCGACGCAACCGCTGCGGATTCCGTGCTGGTAACGATCGTGCCGCCGCAACAAAATGCGCAAGGCGCAAATTCGCCGCTGGGAGTTTCCGGAGGAAATGCCAAGGACTCCTCGACGGTGAGCGGTCAAACGTTATGCTGTGGCGGCACGCTTGGTGCACTTGTATCTCGCGGCAGCAACCAATACATCCTCAGCAATAACCACGTTCTTGCGCGCAGCGATGCGGGCACCGCGGGTACCCCAACGGTTGGTGATCCGATTGTGCAGCCCGGTCTCATTGACAATAACTGTTCGATGCCTCCGACGGTCGCCACAGTCTCTCAATTCTTCAACATGGAGACTGGACCCGCGCCGAAAATCGATGCGGCGCTGGCGCAGATTAACACGGGAGCAGTGGATACGGCAGGGACGATCCTTCAATTAAGCGGCACTACCAGCAATCCGCCGGCAGACGGCCCGCCGCATGCTGGCTCCGGCGTTGCACCAACGGTCGGCAGAACGGTTGCGAAAAGCGGACGATCAACAGGTCTGACCTGTTCTTCCATCTTTTCAATACAAGCGAACATCAGCGTGGAGTACCAGAAGGGATGCGGAACGGGCAGCGTTTTCAATGTTTCCTTCACCAACCAAGTCTCCATTACGAATAATGGTTTTAGCGCAGAGGGCGATTCCGGCTCCCTGATTGTCACGCAGGAAACCGCCGATCCCGTAGCCTTGTTTTTTGCAGGAAACCCATCCGAAGCCGTCGGGAATCCGATTTCTGACGTTCTGAATGGTTTGGCGGATCCGGCGAACCCCCAGTCCAAGCCCGTTATTGTCGGGACAGCCGCACATCCAGTGGCGGCGTGCAGCCTGCCGGGGCCTCAGGCTGCAACGGCGGCCCGCTTAGCGGTGCAAAAAGTTCCGGCCTCCGCGGAAACGCTGCAGCGCGCTCTCACCGTGCGGGATGCGCATGCCGCGGAGCTGATGGCGCATCCTGAAGTGCAGGCCGTCGGCGTGGGAACGAGTTACGACAATCCTGGTGACCCCGCAATTTTGTTTTTTGTGACGACGGGGCAGCCTCGCAGCAATTTGCCTGCGCAGATTGAGGGCATCCGCACCCGCATCGTCGAGGGGGATTTCTTCTCGCAGCGCGGCGCGGTTTCCGCCACGGAGAGCGCGACGCTTGAGGAGTCCGTTGCGCCCCCGCAGCTCGTCTATCCCATCTCTGACGCGGAAGCGGCGCGCGCGAAAACCGTGCATGCCGCGCACGCGGATGACCTGATGAAGAAGGCCGGCGTGCAGGGGGTAGGCATCGGTTCCAGCGCCGACGCTTCCGGCGAAGCGGCACTCGTCATTTTTCTCATCCGCGGGGTTCCGCATGATCCGGTTCCACCGGTTATCGATGGCTTGCGGACACGGGTCCGCGAATCCAGTCGGTTCCGAGCGGGTTTTGGTGATGCGCCTGCGCGGCACGTCTGCTCGATGCCGGCGGCACGAAAATCGCAGCCGAAGCCTGCTTCAAGTACACCGCACTGATCATAGCGCCTAGACGGGGCGGCGATCCTGATCGCCTCTCCCATTTGATTCTTTTCTTCCATCCTCTCGGGGCGTAGAATTCGCTCACAATCAAGCCGAACTCGCTCCTTCGGTCGGCCTGTCCTGTCAGGAGGAAGCCATGCGGTCGACTCTCCTTGTTCTAGGCATGTTTCTGCTCGCGAGTTTCGGGATTTCATACGCTAAGCCGAGCGCCACCCAGGACAAACCAGGCTCCACAGAAGCCAAGATGACGCCGGAAGATGTGGCCAAGAAGAACCCTATCCCGCCTGCGGCGGAAGGTTTGGCGGAAGCGCGCAAACTTTTTGGCTATAATTGCGCTATGTGTCATGGCAAGGAGGGCGACGGGAAGGGCGATCTCGCCGCGGACATGAAGCTCCAGCTCAACGACTGGCGCGACGCTTCTTCCATCGAAAAAATGACCGACGGCGAGCTCTTCTGGATCATCAGCAACGGTAAAGGGAAGATGCTGGGCGAAGGTGATCGAACCTCGGAAAAGGTGCGCTGGAATTTTGTGAACCTGGTTCGCTCCTTCGGTAAGAAAGGCGCGAGAGATAAACCGAAGACGGAGAATCCGCAGAATTAGCCAGCGCCGGCCTTCGGCCTAGTTTTCTTGGATGGTGCGGCCTTGACGTAGTCCCGCCGCTCAGAAAGTCGATTGCGCTTTCGGGCGTGTGTTATTCTCACCTCCAATTCATTTTAGAAGGAGTTTTCCGATGGCCCACGCGCCACAATTTCTGAGACTCGTGAACGAGGCGAAAAAGAAAATCAAAGAAACCAATGTCGCAGACGTGAAGCGCCGCATCGACGCAGGTGAAAAGTTTCTCCTTGTGGATGTCCGCGAGGACAACGAATGGGGCAAGGGGCATCTCCCCGGCGCCATCCACCTGGGCAAAGGCGTCATCGAACGCGACATCGAGCAACAGATACCCGATACGAATAGGAAGCTGGTCCTGTACTGCGGAGGCGGATTCCGGTCCGCGCTGGTGGCGGAAAACCTGCAGAAGATGGGCTACAACAATGTCGAATCAATGGATGGCGGATGGAAAGGATGGGTAGATGCAGGCTTGCCTGTGGCAAAGGATTAGCGCCGGGCCAAGCCGCTCCGTTCGCAGTTAAGAAATTGGCTGGGGCGGGAGGATTCGAACCTCCACCATCCTCATTAACAGTGAGGTGTCCTACCGGTTGGACCACGCCCCAGCGGCGTTTGTCGACCCTGACTGCGTCAGGGTTTCCCGAAAGTGGGTGGCTCCGCTGCAAAATCGAGCGGCGGGGGTTCTTCTAAGATATCATGCCCGCGCATTTCCCAGGCTCCCCTTCCGCAAAAATTTATCTGTCCATTCACAGCTCTGGCGCATCTAGACCTAAGAAAGGAGATCCAGCCAAAGGAGAACGGGCGGAACACGACGAAGTGACGGGCAACGGCTGATTATTTGAATGATTTGTAGAAACAAATCGATTTGCTGAAACCAACTTTGTAGAAGCTTCCATTTTGGCGGAAAAGTTGCATTCCGGAATGTTTTGGTGGAGACTATCGCGTCACACACAATCCGGGGCCTGCACTTCCCGGTTAAAACGTGGGACGCACTAACCGTGGCACCCTTTCTGAGCGCTCCCCACCATAGTGCAAAAATGAGATGGCACAGATTTTTCATCGAAGCACGAACTTCATCTCCAGATTCAGTGTCTTCTCTGCTCTTTTTCTGGTCGGGCTGGCGCTCATCGCGGTCCTCGCGGTGGCACGCTCGCCGTACATGACGCAGCAGAACATCTACCGGGAACAACCGGTGCAGTTCAGCCACAAGCATCACGTCGGCGATGACGGCATCGACTGCCGTTACTGTCACACCAGCGTGGAAACGTCCGCGGTTGCCGGGATTCCACCGACGAAGACGTGCATGAACTGCCACTCGGTGCTTTTCAATAGCGCGTCCTATCTTGAACCGATTCGCGAGAGCTTTCGCACCGACAAATCGATCGAGTGGAACAAAGTGCACCGCTTGGCCGATTTCGTCTATTTCAATCACAGCATTCATATCAATAAAGGGGTCGGCTGCTCGACGTGCCATGGGCAGGTCAACCAGATGCCGCTGGTTTTTCAGGCCAACACGCTGCTGATGCAATGGTGCGTGGACTGCCACCGGAACCCTGAGCAGGCGCTGCGGTCGAAGGACCAGGTTTTTAACATGGACTGGAAGGCCCCGGACAATCAGGCGGAAATCGGCGCCAAACTGAAGGAAGAGTACAAGATTCGGACAACGGCCGAGCTGACCAGCTGCTCGACCTGTCATCGCTAAAAGTATGCGCGAGCACGAAAAACACGAACACATCGACGACGAGCACGATCATAACGATCAAGCCGAAGATATGACGTGGCGTGAACGCCCGTTGGATTTGGCGGCGGTG
>QHYF01000096.1 GCA_003224075.1 Acidobacteriota bacterium | reverse complement strand
TCGCCCATCCAAGCGATGTACAGAAGTGGCGAGTGGCGAGTGGCGAGTGGCGAGTGACCAGTCTCCAGCAATGAGAGGATCAGGCGATCTTCGCCGATGGCGAAGCCGATGCCTTTCGTCGGGGGGCCGCCGAGAAGTTCGACGAGGCCGTCATAGCGCCCGCCGCCGCAGACCGCGTTCTGCGAGCCGAGCCCCTTCGCGGTGATCTCGAACGTGGTGCGCATGTAATAGTCAAGGCCGCGGACCAAGCGCCAATTCTCCTGATATTTCACGCCGCGCAGGCCGAGCTCATGTTTCACCGCAGCGTAATGGGTCGCGCAGTCTTGGCAGAGATGGTCGCCGATACGCGGCAGCTTTTCGATGATTTTCTGCTCGCTCTCGAGCTTCGAGTCGAGCACACGCAGCGGATTCGTTTCGATGCGGCGCTGGCTGTCGGGCCCGAGCTTATCTTTCACTTTGGAAAGCTCCGCTCGAAGGAGTTCCACGTACTTCGGACGGCAGTTTTTGTCTCCGATGCAGTTGATGTCCAGTTGAATGCCTTCCAAGCCCAGACGATTGAAAAGCGTCATCACCATTTCAATTACTTCAGCGTCGATCGCAGGAGCGTCGCTGCCGCCAAGCACTTCTGCGTCAATCTGATAAAACTGGCGGTAGCGCCCTTTCTGCGGCCGCTCGCGACGGAACATCGGGCCGATGCAGTACAACTTCACAGGCTGCGGTAATTGCTGCATGTTGTTTTCGATGTAGGCGCGGCAGACACTAGCTGTCGCCTCGGGACGAAGAGTCGTTGAATCACCCAGCTGAACAGAGCGAACAAAATTGTGGAGTACTTCGCGGAACGGGTTCAGAACGTCCGCCCGTTCTGACCGTGTGGCATCGATTTGACTAACTTTCTTCAGAAAATCGTCCACCAGCGCTAGATTCTCAGACGTTTGTGGCAATGCGCGGTTCTTGAATTCGCCAACAACCTTTATCGCGAAGGATAGGAGATCAACAGTATCCTCGCTACCTCCGACGAATACATCTTCTGCATACTCAGAGGACAAGTAATACGTGCGAAGCTCGACGAGATTAGGCACCTCGCTGCTCTCGAAGGTATACATCTCTTTGGAAACGATATCTGTGTCGCTGCCGACGGCGCGGGCGAAAAGCTCAGTGGACTCAAAGATGGGCACTCGGATTTCGCCGAAGCCGAAGGTGGCGAAGACTTCGTGAGCGGTTTGCTCGACGCGATTCCAGAGGGCGGTTTCGGGCGGAAGAATATCGCGCGTGCCTTTGATGGCCTGAAACTTGCGCGGCTTTGCTTCCTTTTTGACTGCGCCTTCGCTCAATGCATCGGCTCCTTAAGATACTGGCCTGAAGACGGCCACTTACGCGTTACAGCGGACAGAGAGATTCCTCGCTACGAAGGCCGACCGCTTCGCAGGAGCGAAGCGGAAAGAAAAAACGTCGGCCCGCTCCGTTCGGAATGACGGTGTGGCGGCCGGAGCGGTGGAGACAAGCGCTGACTGCCGTGGCGCTCGCTCGTTGGCAAAAATCAAAAGATCTCTCATTCGGTGGGTTCCTCGCGATAAATGTTTTTGTAGCTGACGTAGCGCTGGGCGTAGGCGTCGATCGAGGCTTTGTCGGTCTCCGTGAGCGCGCGCTTCACTCTTCCCGGCGAGCCCATGACCAGGCTGCCCGGAGGAATCGCCGTGCGCTCGGTGAGGAGCGTACCAGCGGCAACGATGCTGCCCGCGCCAATCGTCACGCCGTTCAAGATGACCGCGCCCATGCCGATGAGGCAGCGCGACTCGATGGTGCAGCCATGCAGCGTTACGGAATGGCCGATGGTGACGTCATCGCCGAGAATCAGCGGCCACTCGTCGCGCATGACGTGGCAGATCGAGCCGTCCTGAATGTTGGTGCGCGCGCCGATACGAATATAGTGCACGTCGCCGCGAAGCACCGCGCAGGGCCAAACGCTGGAATCCTCGCCAATCACGACATCGCCAATGACCACGGCGGCGGGGTCGATATAAGCCGAAGCCGCGATTTGCGGGCGTTTGCCGCGATACGGCCGAATGTCAGGTTCTCTTTTCAGCGCCTCTCTGGGCATCGCTCTCAGCACAAGGTCAAAGTTGCATCGCGGCTATTTTGTTGCAGGGGCACGAACTATCGTGCCCCTACAGACAGCAGGCGGGACAGGCCCTGCTCCTATAGAAAAATCCGCGCACAACGAATCACGTCAAGATAACATCCGGCTCGCACAAGTTACAAGGAAGGCCAGATGGATAGAATTGCTTTCCATCCGTTGTCCGCAGCAGTAACATCACTCGATGAGCTGCGACCCGATAACATCGCCGGCAGACGGCTCGCAAGAGATCCCGAGCAGGAGCTAAACGCGGAAGGGGTAGTACACCCCCGGCATTTTGTAAGAATGTAAAAACAAGGGACTTACAAGATTTGCAATCCGTAAGTTGTTGATTCTAAAGGATACCGTTTGCCTGCTTCAGCGTGCGAACAACTCCCAGAAAAAGCAAGAGCGGCAGCAGGGCTGCCGCACTCCAAACTATTACCTGTTGATTAGTATATTCGTAAAATAGAAATTGTCAAGGGAAATTCCGCGCGACTCTGGACGGCGCGGAACAACTGCGCCATTATCGCTTCGTGGAAACTCGCTGCGCACAATGTGGTGCTGCCATAACTTGCCAGCCGGAAGGCGGCTGCTGGTGCGCGGAATTGCCGCATGTCCAAATACCGGCCGGCGCGAAGGCATGCCTGTGCCCGAACTGTCTGCGCGCCAAGATTGAAGGTTTACGAAATCCCGACAAGCAAAAAGAAGCTTGAAACTTCAGTCGATCTGGACGGAGGGGCCGCCGACGGTACCGGCAACTTCGGCGAGGCGTGCAGCGACGGCGCGCGCAACGCTGTAAAGACTCTTCGCGCCGGCACCGCCTTCGCCGAGCGCGGCCACGGGCTTGCCTGTGTCGCCACCAACGCGGATGCGCGGATCGATTTCAATTTCGCCGAGCACGGGGACGCCATAGGCGATGGCGGTTTTCGCGCCTTCACCGTGGCCAAAAATGTCCACTGCCTTGCCGCAATGCGGGCACGCAAACGTGCTCATGTTTTCGACCACGCCGAGGACTTCCACGTTCACCTGGCGAAACATTTCGATGGCTTTGCGCACGTCGGCGAGCGCGACGGTGGAAGGCGTGGTGACAACGACCGCGCCGGTGACCGCAACGGTCTGGATCAGGGTCAACTGCACGTCGCCGGTGCCCGGCGGAAGATCAATGATCAGGTAATCCAGTTCACCCCATTCCACGCTGCGCAGGAACTGCGTGATCACGCTGTGGAGCATCGGCCCGCGCCAGATCATGGGTTTGTCGCCGGGATTCAGCAACCCCATGGAGATCATCTTCAGGCCCTGCGATTGCACGGGGATGATGTGCTTGTCGTGCGTGGCTTGCGGTTCTTGCGTGGTGCCGAGCATGATCGGGACGTTGGGGCCATACACGTCGGCGTCGAGCAAACCGACTTTATGGCCGAGCTTCACGAGCGCCAGCGCCAGATTTACCGCGATCGTCGTTTTGCCGACGCCGCCTTTGCCACTGGCGACGGCGACGAGGTTTTTAACGCCGGGAATCGGCTGGCGTTCGGGCATTTGTTGTGGTGCTGGGGGCATTTGATTCTCTTTCTCACGCTAAGCGAAGAGAGATTCCTCGCTCCGTAAAGTCACCCGGAGCGCAAAAAAACGCGCTTCGCTCGGAATGACGAACATAACATTCGGACAACAGCAAACCACGCCTACGCGCCATGGCACTTCTTGTACTTCTTTCCCGAACCGCAAGGGCAAGGCTCGTTGCGGCCGACTTTTGCGCCCGCGCGCACAGGCCTCGGGGCTTCGGCCTGCGCCGGACCCGTCTGGTACTGCAGCTCACGCTGCTGTCGCTGCTGCTTGCGCTCCATTTCACGCGCGAATCCAGGAAGATGCGGTGGCTCGCTGGCGCGCGCGGCGGCGCTGGCCACGGCGGCCGCGGCGCTCGGGGGCTGATGACGCGGCGGCTCCGGCCGCGGCTCTCTCGGTTGCGGCGGCTGCTCGCCCTGCTGAATCTGAATGTGGAAGAGGTAGCGCACCGTTTCGTTGTCGATGCGCGCCATCATGTCCTCGAAGAGCACGAACGCTTCCTTCTTGAACTCCACCAGCGGGTCTTTCTGCGCGTAGCCGCGCAGGCCAATGCCCTCTTTTAAGTGGTCCAGCGAGAGCAGGTGGTCTTTCCACTGCGAATCAACCACGTCGAGAATAATGCGGCGCTCCAGCCAGCGCATCAGGTCCGCGCCGAACTGTTTTTCTTTTTCCTCGTAACGCCTGGTGACGGCAGCAACCGCGGCGCCGGCAAGCTCGTCGTGGGCAAGCGCCGCGGGATCGGCGCCCGCAGCCTTGATGTCGACGCCGAACTGTGCGTTGGACTCGGCGAGGAACTGCGTGACGTTCCACTGATCGGGATGCTGCTCGCTCGGACAGAAGGTTTCGACCAGCTCGCGCACGACGTCTTCCGCGATGCCCAGGACGTAATCGCGCTGGTCCTTGCCTTCGAGCGCAGAACGCCGGATCGCGTAAATCGTCTCGCGCTGCTTGTTCATCACGTCGTCGTATTCGAGAAGATGTTTGCGGGCGTCGAAGTTCTGCGCTTCGACGGTTTTCTGCGCGTTCTCGATGCGGCGCGAGATGAGCTTCGATACGATGGGCACGCCTTCGGTCATGCCCAGGCGGTACATCAGCGCCTTGACGCGCTCGCCGCCGAAGATGCGCATCAAATCGTCCTCGAGCGAGAGAAAAAAGCGCGAGGAGCCGGGATCGCCCTGGCGGCCGGCGCGTCCTCGCAACTGATTATCAATGCGCCGCGCCTCATGGCGTTCCGTGCCGAGGATGTGCAGGCCGCCGAGCGCGACCACTTCGTCGTGCTCCGCTTTGCATTGCTCGGCAAACTGCTCGTAGACCGGCTTCCACTGGTCGGCAGGCACCTGGAAGATTTTCCCCTCGTTCTGGAAAAGCACCATCGGCGCGGCGGGCTGCGAGCCGTTTCCGCCCACGGGATCCGCGCCGATAACCGCGGGCGCCGCCGCGTAGGGCATGGCGAGCTTGTTTTTCAGAAAATGATCGCGCGTCATCTGCTCGGGATTGCCGCCGAGGAGAATGTCCGTGCCGCGGCCCGCCATGTTGGTCGCGACGGTCACCGCGCCTTTGCGGCCGGCCTGCGCCACGATGCGCGATTCGCGCTCGTGCTGCTTGGCGTTCAGCACTTGGTGGGGGGTGCCGGCCTTCTTCAGCAATTCCGCGATGGTCTCCGATTTTTCGATCGAGATCGTGCCGACCAGAACCGGCTGCCCGCGCTCGTAATAGTGGCGGATGCCGTTCGCCAGCGAGTTGTCTTCTTGCAGGATGCCGTTGACGACGGCATAAAATTTTTCCTTTTCCGTGCGATAGACCACGTCCGGATATTCCCTGCGAATCAGCTCGCGGTTCGTTGGAATGACCGTGACGTCGAGGTTGTAAATTTTCCCAAATTCCGCCGCTTCGGTTTCCGCGGTACCGGTCATGCCGGAGAGTTTTTTGTACATGCGAAAGTAGTTCTGAAAAGTGATTGTCGCCAGCGTCTGATTCTCTCGCTCGATCTTCACGCCTTCCTTGGCTTCCACCGCCTGGTGTAAACCGTCGGACCAGCGGCGGCCGGGCATCTGGCGGCCGGTGAATTCGTCGACGATGATGACCTCGCCGTCTTTTACCACGTAATCCACGTCCCTCTTGTACAGAGTGTGCGCGCGGAGAGCCTGATTTACGTGGTGCAGGAATTCGATATTGGTAGCGTCGGACAAATTCGCCAGTCCAAGCAAACGCTCGCATTTGGCGAATCCTTCTTCCGTGAGCGTCGCGGTACGGTGTTTCTCGTCCACCGTGTAGTCAAGGTCCTGAATCAGTTTCGGTATGATTTTGTCGATCTTGAAGTACTTGTCCGTGGACTCTTCCGACGGCCCGGAAATAATCAGCGGGGTGCGCGCTTCGTCGATGAGGATGGAATCGACTTCATCAACGATGGCGAAGTGATGCCCGCGCTGAACGCAATTCGCCAGCTCGTACTTCATGTTGTCGCGCAGATAGTCGAAGCCGAATTCGTTGTTGGTGCCGTAAGTGATGTCCGCGCCGTAGGCTGCGCGCCGCTGATCGTCATCGAGATCGTGAACGATCACGCCGACGCTCAGTCCCAGCGCGCGGTAGAGCGGGCTCATCCATTCGGCGTCGCGGCGCGCAAGATAATCGTTCACGGTGACGATATGCACGCCACGGCCGGCCAGCGCGTTCAGCGCCGCGGGAAGCGTGGCGACGAGCGTTTTGCCTTCGCCGGTCTTCATCTCGGCGATTTTGCCTTCGTGCAGAACGATGCCGCCGATGAGCTGAACGTCAAAATGCCGCATGTTCAGGAAGCGGCGGCCCGCTTCTCGCACCAATGCGAATGCCGGCACCATCGCGGCTTCCACAGCCTTCTGCAACTGTTCTTTGTACGCAGATTCCGCGGGGTCGGCGTCTTTTAACTGCTCCTGAACCTTGGCCCGGAGCTCCGCAAAACGGGTCTTGAGGTCCTCGTCGCTCAGCGACTGGACTTCGGCCTCGCGCGCGTTGATGGCGGCGATGACGGGCTGCAGTTTCTTGATGTCGCGCTCGTGCTTGGTGCCGATAAACCGCGCGACGACGCGGTCGAGTATTTGCGCTACTTCCATTTAGGGTTTCGCCGTTTCCTGACAGTACTTGCGTGCTGGCCTGCACCAGCTGTCGCAACGGCGCCGGTGCAAACATCTTATTCTATCCGGTTGGATGCGCCCGCGCCAAGAAACACAACGGGCGGGCCAAGTCGAGAGGGAAAACTTAGATCAGGCCGCGGGAATGGGACATTACTTGGAGACGACGACACCGGCGGGCACGGCCGCGACATCGCGGTCGGCCGAGACCGCGCCATAAGGGAGATTGCCGGCAAGAAGGCGGCGGAACTTGCTCCGCTCGTCAAGATTCATATCCACGATCTCGAAAGCCATGTCCTGGGCGCGGTAGTCGCGCATGATTGCGGTGGCTTGCAGGTTGCGCATGCCGATCTGCAGCTTCAATTGCACCTGCGTCCCGGGCGCCAGGTGCCGGCTGATGGTCGCAACGCCACCCGTCAAGCTGGCCGTCTTGATGTCCAGAAGGCAGTTCTCTTTTAAATTAACGCTTACAGCCCGTACCGGCTTCTGCAAGCGGACTCGCAGGTGCCGCCGCTGCCGCACGAATCTCGACGTAACTGGAATTTCGAGCGGAGCAAGAGCGAGGTCTTCGTCCTCAATTCCGCATTTAGGCAGACAATCGTGAACCCAATTGGGGTCGAGCCGTTCAAGCGCCTGCAGTGCCGCGATGCGCAGCTCCTGGGGATGGAGCCAGCCGAACACTTTCTTCGACTCGACGATGCGCTTCAGAGTGCTGACCGATTCCGAGGCATGAATCCGGCCCAGCGCCTCGATGGCTTTGACGCGCAGGTAGGGGCCGCCACCAGCCGGCAAGTCGCCGTCAGCGATGGTCAGCAGCTTGCCGAGGGCCTCGCGATCGGCAGCAACCCCAATCTCATCGATCACCAGCGGCATGATCAGCGGATCCGTGTGATCGAGTATCTCCAGCAGGATGTGGCACCTTCTCGAAGCGCCACTAGCAGAAATCTGCCGCACCATGCGGTCCTGCGCGGCGCGGGGAAAATCCTTCATTCGACCCGGCAGAAATACCATGACCGCTTCCGGATCCAGCCTGCTGAGCAGCCCGGCCATTTCCCCGGCTTCGACGATTGGCCCGCCGCGGACAGTGCTTCGAAGATACTGAACGGCTCCTTCGCCCAGGTCGGCGGCCAGATTGGCCACATGCTCCGAATCATCGCGCAAACTGCAGCGATTGAAACGCGTCGCGAGATGCTCCATGGTGGTTTGCGGCAGCAGTTTCAGAACATTGGTCAGCCCCGCGGCTACTTGCCTCGCCTTCAACGCTTCCTCGACAAATTCCGGCACGCGTTCTTCAATTCCCATTTTTCCGCGCAAGCTGTTCGCGATTCCCGGCCGCTGCGACTCGACGCCGCCGATGAGATCGAGCGCCTGCTCCATCGCCGGGAAGCAGCGGCTGGTGGCCGCCGCCTGGCTCAGCCGTACAAACGCCGCGCTCACCAATCCCTGCGCGTCCGCATCCTGCTCGACGCTGAGGCGCACGCCGAGATGCCGCAACGCTTCGCCGAGCAGCTTGGGATCCGCTTCGGCATAAAGTTCGGCCAGTTCCGCAAGGCCCGCGGCGGTCTTTTTTCGCGCCTCCACATCGTCGCTCTCGGCGCAGGCCGCGTAGTTGCGCAGCACACGGACGGCTTCAGCGATGTTGCGCTGGTGGATCAGTTGGCCGACGTAAGACTGCACGTTCCGCGGCGGGATGCACCACGCTTCATCCGAAAGCAGAACCGCGCGCTTGGCGCTCTCCGGCACCGCGGCCCAGAATTGCCGGTCGAGAATCTCGCGGTGCGATTGCACCAGGATTCCGGCTTCGCTCATCTTGTCTTCGTGTGCGCCGAGAATCTTTCGCAGACTCTCGATCTCCTGGTTCATGCGGTCCAGCATCTGCCGCACCGCGTTGACCTTGACCTCGCCTCTTTCGAAACGCTCCAGGGCAAAGCGGATGGCCAGGAATTCCGCCAGTTGCACCAGCAGGGATTCGTCGGGCCTTACATTCGGCGCCTGCGCCGCAAGGGTCGCAAGCGCCTGCTTCAACAGGTCCTGAGCCGGGCCCGGTAACTGCGCCATTTCTTCCTTGAACCCGCCCGTTCCGGCGCCGCTACCCTCCCCTGCCCCGATGCGGCCAAATCTCGTCAGCGCGCCCAATATTCCAAAAATCTCATCCTCGGTGGGCTGCGCGAACCTTGCGCCACCGCTGCCGACACTACCAACGCCTCCGATTCCGGCGCCGGCTATAGGCCCGCCGAAACCGCCTGGCGCGCCGGTTCCGCTCCCGGTCCCACCCGCTCCTGCACCGCCGCCCGAAGCGGCGACGGAACCAGTCCCGCTGCTCTCCGTGGCGGCGAGGACGGTCGCTGTGTCATCCGTTGCGCCGTTTCCTGTGCTTCCGCTGCCCGGTCCCGAGCCAATCACTCCGCCGCCCTTCAAACCCTGCGCCGCCGCCAGAAGTTCGAGCAACTTATGCGGATCGTTCAGCCAATTCTTGAGCTCATCGCCCTCGCCGCCCAGAGAGGCCGCGGCAAGCTGTGCAGCCGCGCTCGCGCCTTTGAGCCGCGCGTCCGTGGCCACGAAGCAAATTTCATTGATGCGGATGCCCTGCGCTCCCGTGAGAGCGGATTTTAATTGCTGTGCAAGCTCGGAGGGTTTGGATTTGCCGGTGGGAAACGCGCGCGCGAATCGCCCGAGCTCTTCTTCGGTGACGGACGCGAAAAACTGTACGCTGGCCAGGCCTGCCGCCGAGAGCAATTGTGCAAATTGCTTCTCCGCGGGGGAACCTTCCAGAGGCACGCCGTCCAGCAAAAGCTGCGAGCCCGTGGCCCCCAGTAATAATCCGGTGTCCGTGCCGAGAGGCATGGCCGTGCGCAGCTCCTGCCATGCAGTTTGCAGCTGTTCGATGGTGCGGGCGTGTTCGTAGCCATACAGGCGGGCAAACTTCAGCAGGATGTTCAGGCTTCTTACGAAGGCGCGTCCGGCCGTGGTTTTTGGGTCAGGTTTCATCAAGTGTTGAGTACATCCCGAATAAAACTTCCTCTCTAGTACGGTAGGGCCAGCCGCCGTCCGCCGCAATGGTACACACGGCCCATGTGTCCCAGCTGTCAAGCCACCATTGGGACGGGCCGCTCGCCTGACCGAACGGACGGGTGACCGCTGGAAGAGGACAAGCGGGAATGGGATGTGGCTCGCCGCGATGAAGATTCAGTCGTCAGCTCTAGCTTCTTGAGATCGCCACGCGCCCGCGGCGCCGGGTCCGATTGGTGACTTGCGCGACCATGGGCAGGCCTCCGAGCTCCAACAATAATTTTCGCAGACGGTATCGTTCTTCCAGCTCCATATCCACGAATTCAAAGGCCATCGCCTGGGGACGTGCCCCGCGCACGATTGCTTGCGCCTTGATGTGCCGCACACCGTACGAAAACTTCAGAGTGAGCAGCGACCCCGGAGCCAGGTGGCGCTCCCCGGAGCCGATTCCCCCGCCCAGATTCATTTCCATTACGGAGAGTCTGAAGTTTCCCCGCAAATTCGTTGTCACGGCGATGAGGTTCCGCGAAAGTTTCAGGCGCGCGTAGCGCCGCTGCCGGATCACCGAAGCGTTCGGCTCCGGATCCGTGGGCTCGAGCGTCAATTCTTTGCGGTCGATTCCGCTGGCCGCCATCTTTTCCATCGCCACGGCCGGATCGACACGCACCAGTGCCTGCGCCGCCGCGATTCTCAATTCATTTGGGTACACCCAGCGCCAGACTTGCCGGGCGTCAAGAATATGCTGGAGCAGCGCGCTGGAAGCCGAAGCGCGCAACCGCCCCAGGGCCTCGACCGCCTTCACTCGCGTGAAGCTCGGCGTCTCGTCGTTTTGCACCAGCTCGATCAGTTTGAGAATGCAGCCATGCTGTCCGCTCATGCCCATTTCGTCGATGGCCAAGGGCCGTATCAGCACATCGAGCGAATCGTAGAGCGCGACGAGCAACTTCGCTCGCTGTTCTGCCGATGCTGTGGACAGTTGCCGGATCGTGCGATCATGCGCCGAACGTGGCCACTGCGATAGCCGCGCCGGCAGAATCTTCTCCACGTTTTCCGGGGAAAGCTGGCTCAACAAGCCGATGGCCTCGACCGCTTCGCCCGCCGGAGCCGTCTGCAATGTTTCTACCAGCCGCTGGACGGCATCCTCTCCCAGGTTCCGGACAATCGAGCTGAGCAGGTCGCAATCCTCGCGGAATCCGCAATGCCCGAAGCGGTTCGTCACGTAGTGAATCGTGGCCTTGGGCATCAGGCTCAGGATGTCCATCATGCCGTCCGCGATGTGCCCGCTGCGCATCGCTTCTTCGATGAATTCCGGCAAGCGCTCTTCGGCGCCGATGCGCGGCCGCAGGCTCTGCGTCGAGCCGGGCCGCTGCGTTTCCACGTTCTCCAGTGACGCCAGCGCTTGCTGCATCGCCGGATAGCAGCGCTTGGACGCCGCTTCCTGGCTCAAGCGCACAAACGCGGCGCTCACCAGCGTCTGCAATTCTGGTTCACGCTCGATCGCCAACTGGTTGCCCAGCCGCCGGATCGCGTCCATCAACGCGCTGCCGTCTCCGCTGCCATACAATTCACCCAGATCCGATAGCCCGATCGCCGTGGTTCGCCGCGCCTCCGGCGCTTCCAATCCCACGCACGAAGCATATTTCATCAGAATTTCGTTGACGGTCTTGAGTTCCCCGCGCCGCAACATTTCTTCCAGGAAAGCGCGCACGTTGCGCGGCGGAACGCACCAGGCCTCGTCTGACGTCAGCACCTCTTTCTTGTTCTCTTCGGGCACCTGCTCCCAAAACTCCTGATCGAGCAGCTCTGTGTACGACTGCACCGAGAGCCCGGCCTGCGCCATCATCTCTTCCTGTGTCGAGAGGATCTTGCGCAGCGCTTCGATCTCCGTATTCATCCGATCGAGCATTTGCTTGACCGCGTTCACCCGCAATTCGCCGCGTTCGTAGCTGTCCAGCGCGAAACGGATGGCTACGTGTTCCGCCAGCTTGAGCAGCATCGGCTTGTCGGGTTTGGCATCGGGCGCTTGCGCCGCCAGTCCCGCCAGGGCCTGATGCAGCGTGTATTGCGCCCGCACCGGCAAGGTGCTCAGCCGCGATTGGAACGTCGGCACATCCATGCGCGTTTCCGCATCCTTCCGGGACTTCCCCAACTGCGCGAACAAGCCCAGCATGGAGCGGACTTCTTCTTCCTCGACCCGGAATCCGCCGACCTCTCCGCCGTGCCCAGGGATGCCGGGAACTCCGCCGACGGTAGCGCCTCGAAGCAAGGCCGAAGCAGTCAGCCATTTCCCGGGCGCGGCACCCTCCGGCCCGCCAGGCCCCCCTCCACTGCCGCTTCCCCCAACTCCGCCTCCTCCACCTGCACCCCCGCCACCGCCAAATCCCCCGGCCCCGCCTCCACCGCCAACACCTTCACCTACGCCGCCACTCCCACCTGCGCCGCCTCCGCCGCCGGTTCCAGACCCGCCACCGGCTCCTGTCCCACCGCCAAAGCCTCCGCCAGACCCCCCACCGGCTCCTGTCCCGCCGCCAAAGCCCCCGCCTCCACCGCCGGTTCCAGCCCCGCTACCCGATCCAGTCCCACCACCAACGCCTCCACCGCTGCCGGTGCCTCCCGTCCCGCCACCGCCGGACGTACCACCAGATTCCCATAGGCTGGGACCGCCGACCCCGCCCGAACCAGATCCTCCAGCCCCACCACTCCCAGTCCCAGTCCCGCCACCGGTACCGCCAGCGCCAGCCATGCCCCCACCACCGCCGATCCCGAAGCCCGGACCTGCGCCGCCGGGACCGTGGCCCGGTCCACCCATCCCGCCGCCACCACTGCCGCCGCGAGCACTCTCCGCAGCGAGAATCATCTGCAGCATCTTGTTCGGGTCTTCGAAGAAGTCTCGGAATTTGTCGCCCTGCGCCCCGAGCATTTTTGCCGTCAGTTGCGCGGCAACCTTGATGCCTGCCACCGACGAATCTTCCGCCACGTAGCGAATCTCATTGACCTTGATGCTGGTCTCTCCCGCCAGCGCACTTTTCAATTGTTCGGCGAGCGCCGAAGCTTTCGCGTTTCCGCTCGGGAACGCGCGCACAAATCGCGCAAATTGCGGCTGCGTGAGTGCCGGTCCAAAGTGAATGCTGGCGATCCCCGACGAAGTCAAAAGCTGCGCGAAGCTTCTTTCTCCCGCAGACGAACCCAGCGGCACGCCATCCAGCAGGATCTGCGTTCCCGAAGCGCCCAGCAGCACACCGCTGCCGCCGCTGTCATCCAGCGCCCCGCGCAGTTCTTTCCACGCAGTTTCGAACTGCTGCGTTGTCTTCGCGTGGCCGAACTCGTACAGCCGCGCGAACTTCAGAAGAATGTTCAGGCTGCGGACAAACGCCCGCGCCCCGCCTCGCGTTTCCGGACTCATAGCTCTCGGCGCAGGATCCTGCCCCTCCTCACGCTGCCCTTACGGCAGGTTCACCGCTGTCTTGCAGTAGCTCTCCTGGTTTTTCAAATTGCATCGCCACTGCTTACAGCAGATTCCCTACTGTCTACACTAGTTTCCCCTTCGCCTCGACACAAGCCTCCCCGCGCTCGTTGTACTCATCTCAATAACAGTTTCCCTTGTCAATTTGGAAACATTGTTGCCGCCGTAGCCAGCTTCGTCCTCCCCATCCATG
>QHYF01000332.1 GCA_003224075.1 Acidobacteriota bacterium | reverse complement strand
GCAGTCTACGGCGGCAGGCCCAGCGGCACCTGGCACCCGCCCTGCAACGCCGACAGCAGCGCCCGCTCCGCAATGACCGCCGTACGGGTTTCTTGGTCATCCAATGGCGCCAACTGATCGGCCGCTTCCGTATCTTTCAACCGACATTCAACCGCGATGGCGCCCTGCCCCACCGCTGGCATGGAAATTTCTGGCGAAAGGATCTCAGAAATCCGCTGGCTCAATCCGAGACGATCCAATCCCGCTTTGGAGAGCATGACCGCTTCATATTCCCCGCTCTCGACCTTTCGCAATCGTGTGTCAACGTTGCCCCGCATGTCCCGAAGATCAAGATCCGGCCGGAGGTGCCGCAATTGGGCCTGCCGCCGTAGACTGCTCGTTCCCACGCGCGCGCCCTGCCGGAGGTTCGCCAGCGTCGAGCCCACCAGGCAGTCACGCACGTCACCGCGCCGGCAGACCGCTGGAAATATCAGCCGCGAGGGAGTGTCCGTTGGTACATCCTTCACGCTGTGCACGGCGAGATCGATGGTTTCTCCAAGCAGCGCCTCCTCCAGTTCCTTGATAAAAATTCCCTTGCCGCCAATCTGCATCAGGGGTGCGTGCTGCATCTTGTCTCCGGCGGTCTTGATGACGACGATTTCCGCTTCTATGCCCGTCGCGGCGAAAAGCTGTTTCCGAATGAATTCCGCCTGCCACTTCGCCAGCAGGCTGCCGCGTGTGCCAATCCGCAGGGTCCTCACGGCTTCTCACGCTCCGAAAGAAATAGGTCCCGCAACGCTTCTACGTTTTGAATCTTTCGCCGGAGTTCTTTCTCGCCCCGCAACCGCTCCGCCGGCTCCAAAAGCAGCTTCTCCAGCAGGTCATCCATCAATTTTTCCATGCGAGCCCGGTCCGCTTCCGTCAGATGCCGGACCGATTCCACGCGTGACCGGATGAAGGACGCGCGCTCCTCGCGCATTCTATTGCGGAGAGAATCGACCAGCCCCACAAGCTCGACGCTCGCCTGCCACGAAAGAAACTTGCCAACATGCTCCTCCACGATGCCCTCTGCCCGCGGAATCTCATTTTCGCGCGCATTGCGGTTCTGCTGCACGATCCCGCTCAGGTCATCCATGTTATAGACGTAAACGTTATAAAGCTTTCCCACGCTGGCATCGATGTTCCTCGGCATGCCCAGATCCATCAGGAACAACGCGCGGTTTCCCCGCGCCGCCATCGCTCGCTCCAGGATTTCGCGGCGCAGAACCGGCTCTTCCGTGGACACCGAGGACACAACCACGTCCGGCGATTGCAGAGCCAGGTCCCACTCGCCCCAGCCGACAACCTTTCCTCCAAACTGCTTGGCCAACTCGTCCGCGCGCTCCCACGAGCGGTTCGTGACGGCAAGGTGCGCAATTCCGCGATCCCGAAGTTGAGAAACCACCTGCTCGCTGATTGTCCCCGCTCCCAGCACCAGCGCGCTGCGTTCGTTCAGTTTTCCGAAGATGCGCTCGGCCAGTTTCACTCCCGCGGAAGCCACGGACATCGGCCGCGTGCCGAGCTCCGTTTCCGCGCGCACGCGCTTCCCTGCTTCCAGTGCTCCCTGGAACAGCCGATTCAGCACCGGCCCGGTCGCGCCATGCTCGTGCGCGAAGCGATATGCTTCCCGGACCTGGCCCAGGATCTCCGCTTCCCCCAGCAGCATGCAATCAAGTCCCGCCGCTACCCGGAAGAGATGCCGCACCGCCTCGCGATCATAGTGATGATAGAGCGATACGCCGAGGACTTCCGGCCGCACGGCGTGGAACTCACTCAGGTAAGAAGACAGTCCCGGAGCACATTCATGGGAAGATTCCGGCGGCACTCCATACACTTCGCTGCGATTGCAGGTGGAGAGTACCAGTGTCTCTTCGAGGATTCCCCGTGCGCGAAGTTCTTTCGAAGCACGCTGGGCCTGTTCGGCGGTAAAAGACACCCTCTCCCGCACCTCAACGGGTGCCGTGCGGTGATTCAGCCCGACGAGAACGATTTCCATGCCGCTATTCAATCACTCCTAAAAGTAGCGGTGACTATGCGACAGATACAGATTCACGACCGTAAAACTCAGCACCACAACGACAAAATTGAAGATGCACAGCTTGGATGCCCGTGCGCCGCGCCACGCCGTCGTGCGCGCCAGACGGAAATAAGCCACGTATAGCAGGACCACAAATAACGTGATCACGTATTTCGAGTCGTAGAACGAGTACTTGTCGCTCAGCCGGTCCACGACCACGAATCCCAGCGCCGTTCCAATCGCGATGGAGACCAAACCGACCAGAACGCTCGACCGGCTCATCCGCTCCAGCAATTCGAGCGGGGGCAGCCGCCAGACCATGTCGCCAAGTTTGTGTTTCCGGAGCAGTCGCTCCTCGCCCAGAAAAATCAGGCTAAGAACAAAGGAGAGCGCGAACGCCGCATACGCGAGAATGCTCAAGGTGACGTGAAACGCGAACGTCGGGCCGTGCGCATCCGGCGCCGAGAATCGATCCGCCGGCGCGAGATGGGCTGCCAGAAAGAACACCACGATGAATGGCAGGACAAAAGCCCCGACAGACCGCTGCCGATGATAGAACTCCACGCCAAGGTAGGTCAGTGCGAGAAGCCAGCCAAAAAGCGACATCGAGCCATAAAGATCATGGTACGGGACCGTGTGCGTTCCCCGCGATCTCTCCCAGAGCGCAACGTAGTGGGTAATCAAGCCCAAACCCAGTAGCAACGTCCCCAGCCTGCCGGTGAGTTCCCTTCCCGTGCTCAAGAAGCGAACGTACAAGCCAAAGCTCAGCACGTATGCGAGGATCGTCAAAATCGGGAACAAATGATTCATTCGATTTGCGCGCGGGTGCGGCCTCAGCCATCCCATCCGAGCGGCGCTCCGCGTGCTTTTCCCCGAACTTATAGGAGGCTTGAACATTCCGAGTATAGCCTACCCGTGAGCCTGCACGCACAGTCCGACCCCGCTGGCCGTGCTGGCATCTGCAAGACCGGCTGGGATTTGCTATCCTTACCGATCAGGTGAACATGAGCGTCCAGGCAGTTTCGGTCAATCGCAAGGAATTATTTCTTCGTGCCTGCCGCGGCGAAGCCGTTTCGCGGGTCCCTGTTTGGTTGATGCGCCAGGCCGGACGCTATCTCCCCGAGTATCGCGAAATTCGCGCAAAGCACGCATTCCTCGAGGTTTGCAAGACGCCGGATCTTGCGGCCGAAGTCTCGCTCCAGCCCTTTCGCCGGCTTGGCGTCGATGCTGTCATCGTTTTCTCCGATATTCTGATCCCCGCAGAAGCCATGGGCTTGCAGCTCGAAATTGGCGACGCCGGGCCAAACCTGCCCAATCCCGTGCGTTCTGAGGCTGATGTCGACAAGCTCAAGATCTTCGACCCGGAGGCAGAAACCGGCTTCCTGCCTGAAGCCATCCGCCGCATCGTGAAATCGGTCGGTCCCGACGTTCCTGTTTTGGGTTTTGCGGGGGCTCCCTGGACTCTTTCCTGTTACATGGTCGAAGGCAAGACCAAAGAGGGTTTCGCTA
>QHYF01000331.1 GCA_003224075.1 Acidobacteriota bacterium | reverse complement strand
AGATCGGCGATGACGTGGAGATCGGGGCGAACGCAACGATTGATCGCGGTTCTCTAAACGACACGCGCATCGCGGAAGGCGTAAAATTGGACAACCTCGTCCACGTGGGGCATAACGTGCAAATTGGCGCGCACACCGTGGTCGCCGCACAGACGGGAATTTCCGGGTCGAGCGTGCTGGGGCATCACGTAGTGGTGGGCGGCCAGGTGGGAATTGCGGACCACTGCACACTTGAGGACGGGGCAGTTGCGGGAGCGCAGGCGGGAATCCCAACGGGCAAGACGATTCGTGGCGGCCAAACGGTTTGGGGAACGCCAGCGCGGGAAATTGGAAAGTTCAAAGAGACTTATGCGTGGTATGCAAGGCTCCCGGAACTGGCCGCTCGCATCAAAGAACTAGAGGCGAAACTTGCCGGGAATTGACGAGAATGTTTCTGCCAAGTGGCGGGTGATCGTCGTGGGCGGTCACACGCGCAGCATCGGGAAGACGCAATTGGTGTGCGACGTGATTGCCGCGTTTCGCCAAGCGAACTGGATTGCGGGGAAAATTACTCAATACGGGCACGGCGTCTGCGCGCAGAATGGCGAGAATTGCGATTGCGCCCCGGATGAGCATGTGTGCGCCATCAACTGGGAGACGCAGGCGGATTCCGGAACGGATAGCGCGCGATTTCTGGCGGCGGGCGCGCGGCGCTCGTTCTGGCTCAGGACGAAACAAGGGTTTCTCGCGGAAGGGCTGCCCCTTCTGCGGACTGCGTTGCAGGAGAAAGTTGGAGAAGCAAGGGAGGGGTTGCCGCCATTGATCGTGGAAAGCAATTCCTTGCTGCAATTCTTGAGGCCGAGCCTGTATTTTGCGGTAGTTGATCCGGCGAAAGAAGATTTTAAGGATTCGGCTCGCGTGGCCCTGGACCGCGCCGACGCGCTGGTGCTTCGGGATACAGCGGGTGCTTTTTCGGGTTCCGGGCCGGCTTGGACAAAACTCCCGTCGCGCTTGCTCCGTGAAAAGCGATCCGTTTCGCAGCTCGAAGGCGAGCCTCTGCCTGAGCCCCTGCGCGCCCTCGTCCACCGCGTTTTGGAAGGGCCTGGGAGTGTTTCCATTTGACAACGCGCCGATTGCGATGGCGCATCTTAACCGTTGACCGCCCACGCGAAGGCGGCGATAATTTAGTAGTACTGGTGTTACCCGAATTCTAACCGATGTGTTGTTTTGTGGGCCAAGCCAGTCGCAAGACATCAGTTTCATTTTGAAGCGCCCGGCGCGCTCGAATGGCCTTCTGGACGCGCCACTTTGAAGTTCCGCTCTGGGGGAGCACTCATGGCCTCATTCGTCCGAATGGGAGAGGAAACTCCGGTTGCGTCGGCGCCTGTGATGTGGCAGGAACAGGACTGGGCCGAGCGGCTGGAAAAATCCATCGAGCGCGGTGCGAATCACCTTCTTTCGATCCAGGCAGAGCAAGGTTACTGGCAAGGCGAGCTTGAAGCCGATACCACGCTCGAATCCGATTACATTTATTACTTGCACGTTCTAGGAAAGGCCGACCCGGAGCGCATTGCCAAGCTGGCGAATTATGTACGGCGGCGGCAGTTGGCGGATGGCGGCTGGAACATTTACCCGGGCGGGCCGTCGGAGCTCAATGCTACTTGCAAGGCGTATTTCGCGTTGAAGCTGGCAGGGGACTCGACCAATACGCCGCATATGACTCAGGCGCGAGAAACTGTGCATCGTCTCGGCGGCCTTGAGCATACCAATTCGTATGTGCGGTTCTACCTGGCGCTCGTGGGCGCCGTCGGATGGGAGCTCGTACCGTCGATTCCGCCGGAGCTGATGCTTTTGCCGAACTGGTTCTATCTCAACATTTACGAGATGTCCTCCTGGACGCGTGGCATCGTGATCCCCATGGCGATTCTGTCTGCCGTGCGTCCCGATTGGCGCCTGCCGGAGCGCGCGCACGTCGACGAACTGTTCAACGACCCAGCGCGAAAGACCGCGGTGTTTGATTGGAGCGAGCAGCTCGTTTCCTGGAAAAACTTCTTCCTCGCGGTGGACCGCGGGCTGAAACTTTACGAGAAACTGCCCTGGAAACCGCTTCGGCAGCGTGCGCTGCGTGAAGCGAAATCATGGATGTTGAACCACATCGAACGGACCGAAGGTCTTGCGGCGATTTACCCGGCGATGATGAATTCCATTTTTGCGCTGATGGCGCTTGGTCATGGTCCGGACGATCCACTCACCTGGCGTGAAATCAGGGAATTTTCGCGGTTTGAAATTGAAGAGGGCGACACCATTCGCATGCAGCCGTGCGTTTCGCCCGTTTGGGATACGTGCATCGCCATGGTCGCTCTGGAAGAAGCGGGCTTGCCTCCGGATTATCCCGCGCTGGTGAAGGCGGCGGACTGGATGCTGTCGAAGCAGGTGCTCGGGCCGGGCGATTGGCAGGTAAAGAACAAGGACGCAGAACCAGGCGGCTGGGCGTTCGAATTCCGCAATGATTTTTATCCTGACGTTGACGACACGGCCTTTGTGTTAATGGCGCTGCAGCGCGTGAAGTACCCCGACCCCACGCGGATGGAAGGCGCGATTCGCCGTGGAATTCAGTGGCTGCTCAGCATGCAGAACCGCGATGGCGGCTGGGGTGCGTTTGACCGCGACAACAACAAGACGTTTTTATGCAACATCCCTTTCGCCGACCACAATGCAATGATCGATCCCTCCACCGCCGACGTCACCGCGCGCGTGGTGGAATGTCTCGGAAGACTTGGCTGGCCGGCGGAACATCCGGCCATTCAGCGCGCCGTCAAGTTTTTGATGCAAGACCAATGCAACGACGGCTCGTGGTTCGGCCGCTGGGGTGTTAACTTCATTTACGGGACGAGCGGCGTGCTGCGCGCCTTGGAGACGGTTTCGCTCACTACCCGCGAATACTGCCAGCGGGCGGTGACCTGGCTGCGCAGCGTGCAGAAGGCTGACGGCAGCTTCGGGGAATCGCTCCGCAGCTATGATATGCCGGCGACAAAGGGGGAGGGACCGAGCACGGCTTCGCAAACCGCCTGGGGCTTGATCGGTTTGCTGGCAGGCGCGGATCTTAGCGACCCGGCGATTGGCAAGGCGGTTTCCTACCTCGTGCACCAGCAGCAGGAAGATGGCTCGTGGAGCGAGCCGGATTTCACGGGCACGGGTTTCCCGGGGGTCTTTTACTTGAAGTACCACCTCTATCGGAATTCGTTTCCGGTCTATGCGCTGGCGCGCTATGCCAACCACTTGCACCGACCGGACGAGTACGTCGCGCTGAAGGTCCGGCCCGGCGAGTTCCGGCTGCGCAGCGGGTTTTAGAGCACATGATGCGGTTTCCCCTGCGGCTCACGGCGGACCTCACGATCGCCCGCTTCTCGCAGAAACTGCGAACCAAACCGGAGCGTTCGCCTCTCCTGCTTTTGAATCCCATGACATCAG
>QHYF01000330.1 GCA_003224075.1 Acidobacteriota bacterium | reverse complement strand
GCTCGACGCCGCCAAAATGCTCGGCGACGACAAATTCGAAATTCGCCCCATGGGCCGTGGCTTCGTCAAAATCGGGGGCGCGGAAACCGATCCCGCTGACATCAAGCTGGCGCAGGAGTGCTGGCACGCTGGCCGGGACGCGATTTACGGTGGCAACTACGATCTCGTGATTCTCGACGAAATCAACTACACCATCAGCTACAAAATGCTCGACGCCGGCGAAATCGTCGAAGCCCTCAAAAACCGTCCCGAGCGTGTCCACGTCATCTGCACCGGCCGTAACGCCCACCCCAAACTCGTCGAGCTTGCCGACCTCGTCACCGAGATGCGCGAGGTGAAACACCCCTACACCAAGGGTATACTGGCCCAACGGGGGATCGACTATTAGCTAGTGTCGTAGCCGCCCTGTTCAGAAGGCGGGCTTTTCTTTCAACTTTGGACTTTCAACTGTCGACTTTCTTCCATGGCCTGGTTCAAGCGCGACAAAAAATCGATCGAGCAATCGACACCGCCCGAAGAGCGCCGCGTGCGCACCGAAGGCCTTTGGGTCAAATGCGAGTCCTGCCGCTCGATCGTGTTTCGCAAGGACCTCGAAGGCAATCTTCACGTCTGTCCCAAGTGCCAGTTCCACTTCAAGATGAACGCCAAACGGCGCCTCGAAATGCTCCTCGACGGTCGCTGGACCGAGCACGACGCAGGCATGACGTCCACGGACCCTCTCAAGTTCGTGGACACCAAGCCCTATGCCGCTCGCCTCAAGGAAGCCAAGAAAAAGCTCGGCATGAACGACGCCATCATCACCGCCGAAGGCCAGCTCAACGGCCGGCCCGTCGTCATGTGCGCCATGGAGTTTGGCTTCATCGGCGGTTCGATGGGCGCTGTCGTCGGTGAAAAAGTCACCCGCGGCATCGAGCTGTCCATTGAAACGCGCCAGCCCTTCATAGCGGTTTCCTGCTCCGGCGGCGCGCGCATGATGGAAGGCGCCATTAGCCTCATACAGCTTGCCAAAGTCTCCGCGGCCCTTGCCCGCCTCGACGACGAAAAGCTCCCCTACATCTCTGTCCTCACTGATCCCACCACCGGCGGCGTCACCGCCAGCTTTGCCATGCTCGGCGATCTCAATATCGGCGAACCCGGCGCGCTCATAGGTTTCGCCGGTCCTCGCGTTATCGAGCAGACCATCCGCCAGAAGCTCCCCGAAGGTTTTCAACGCTCGGAATTTCTTCTCGAGCACGGCTTCCTCGATGCCGTCGTCCACCGCAAGGACCTGAAGTCGTACATCAACAACTCTCTCGATCTGCTCTTGGGCTGAGATGAAGTAATGTCATGAAATCGCAATTGCCCCTAGACTGTTATCCCGGGCGGGGTCTGTGCCGCGAGGGATCCGTTTTTGCTTTTTCCTCCTCCAGGGAATGTCGCGCATGAATTACGAGGCCTCGGTCCGCTATTTGCTCTCCCTCGGCAGGGAATTGGCTGCGCCGACACAGGTCGCCGCCGCGAAGTTCGACCTTGAGAACATTACTGTCCTTGCGGAGCGCCTCGGCCGCCCCGACCGCGCCTATCCCAGCGTCCATATCGCCGGCACAAACGGCAAAGGCTCGACGGCCGCGTTCCTCGAATCGATCCTCCGCCACGCCAGCTTGCGCACCGGTCTCAACACTTCGCCCCATCTGGAAAGAATCAACGAGCGCATCCGCATCAATGGCGAGGAGATTAGTGACGAAATCTTTGCCGAAACTTTCACCCGCATTCACGTCCTGATCGAAGAACTCCTCGCCGCTGGCAAGCTTCGTGCCCATCCCACTTATTTCGAATGCGTCACCGCCATGGCTTTCGAATGTTTCGCGCGCGCCCGCGTCGAATTCGGCGTCTTCGAAGTCGGCCTCGGCGGCCGTCTCGACGCTACCAATATCGTGTCTCCCGTCGCCTCCGTCATCACTCGCATCGATTTCGATCACGAAAACTTCCTGGGCCACTCTCTCCGCGAAATCGCCGGCGAAAAAGCCGGCATCTTGAAGCCCGGTGTGCCAGTCATCCTTGCCGAACAGAACCCCGAAGCCCGCCAGGTCATCCTTAATCGCGCTCGCAAACTCAATTGCCCCGTCATCGAAACGGTGCAAGCCTGCCGCATCGTTCACGAGTCCATGCGAAACGGCTTTGTCCGCGCCCGCATCACCGAAAACTCTTCCGGCGCTTCTTTCGAAATCGCCCCCGGCCTGCCCGGTCGCTTCCAGTTGCAGAATGCCCTCAGCGCTTTCGCCGCAGCGCGTCTCCTCCAGGACCGTGGTTTTCGAATCTCCAGCGAGGCCGTCACACGAGGTATTGCAGACACCGTCTGGCCCGGTCGTCTCGAAAAACTTCAATCTCATCCCAGCGTCTACCTCGATGGCGCTCACAATCCCGGCGCCGCTCGCGAACTCGCCGTCTTCCTCGAACAAAACTTCTCCGGCCGCAAAATCTGGCTCCTCTATGCCACTCTTCGGGATAAGGCCGTGGACGAAGTGACCGGCATTCTTTTTCCGCACGCCGCCGAAGTCATCTTTACCGCGCCCCGCACTTCGCGCGCCGTTTCCGCCACGCAACTCGCAGAAATTGCCGGCCATCACGCCGCGCATTTTTCGGTGATCCCGGATGCCGAGCAGGCTCTCGATCACGCACTGGCGAAAGCCGCGCCTGATGATGCGATTTTCATCACTGGCTCGCTCTATTTAGTCGGGCAGCTTCGCCACTACTGGAACCAGCGCGCTCAACTCGCCGCTCGTGGAAGTTAAGCGCTAGCGCGGAGCTTCAGCCCCGCGGTTTTTGCTTTTCTATTCTGGATACGTTTGGCATCGGCAGTACAATATCGGCCTCGGAGCCTCGTCGAGTATTCGCAGTGCTTGGCGGAATTCATCCTGAAGGAGTCGGGAGCCTGACATTCTCCGCTGCCACTCCGGGAACGATCGGGAAATATGTTGAAGACACAACGGAAACAACGCTCGGGCAACGACAAAAAAGGAATCGCTCACCCTCTTG
>QHYF01000307.1 GCA_003224075.1 Acidobacteriota bacterium | reverse complement strand
TCATTCTCTACTTCATCCCGTTTCTTTACATGTTTGCGGCGGCGGTCAAGCTGGCAGGAAGAAAAGATCGGGCGGAAAATCCACACGCGGTTCTGGTTCCGGGTGGAAAAGCGGGCGTGTGGATCGCGAGCGGGCTAGGTTTCGTCGTGACGTTGCTTTCGATTGCGGTGTCTCTCTATCCGCCGGGTGACTCGGCGAATCGCGGGGCGTTTCTCATCAAAGTGGTGGGCTGGACGACGGGTTCGCTGGCTCTTGGCTTGATTCTCTATTTTCGCGGCGCGCGAGCAAAGAGCCACGAGGCGCAATAACTTGGGGCCTGTGCCTGGGCGACTAGAATCCCTGGCCGACCAGATCGGCGATGCTGAGTTTGGGCGGCTGCACCGATGCTTGTCGCGCTTCGAGGTAGCGCTCGACATATTTCCCCAGGACGTCGCCTTCGAGGTTGACCGCGTCGCCAGCTTTGCGGTCGCGGATGTTGGTGTGTTCATAGGTGTAGGGGATGACCGCCACTTCGGCGACGTTGTCGTGCCAGCGCGCGAGGGTGAGGCTGATGCCATCGACCGTGATCGAGCCTTTGGGCACGATATAGCGCGCGAATTCTTCCGGGATTTGCACGCCGTACCACCAGTTTTCTCCTTCCCGTGCGAGATGTGTCACGTGGCCGACGGTGTCCACATGGCCCAGAACAAAATGGCCGCCGAATTCCTTGTCGGCGGTGAGCGGCTGCTCGAGATTGACGCGCGCGCCCTTCTTTAGCTCACCGCCATTTGCGCCGAAAGAAGTCCTGGAAATCGTTTCGCCGGAAAGGTCCGCGGAAAACCGGTAGTTGCGAAGATCCACGATGGTCAGGCAGCATCCGTTCACTGCAATGCTGTTCGATACTGCGAGCGACGGCGCGAGGGAAGGCGCGTGGATCCGCACGCGGCCGCCTTCGGGTTTGAGGTCGAGAGTCTCAATCGTGCCGAGATTTTCGATGATTCCGGTGAACACAGTTTGTTTGGCTTGACTTCCCGTTCGAGTGTACAGCATTTCGCGCCGGCAGCAGAAAGCACTAGACTGAAGCCGACCGGCTCGCTGAAATCTACAGAGGTTGTGCGATGAAAGCCTGCTTGCTGCGCTCTCCCGCCGCGATTGAAACAAATCCGCTTGCGTTCGCTGACGTCAAGACGCCGGAGCCCGGCAAGGGGGAAGTGCTGGTGCGCGTGCGCGTATGCGGCGTGTGCCGCACGGATTTGCACGTGATCGAGGGAGAATTGCCGCCGCGCAAATCGCCCGTGATCCCGGGCCACCAGGTTGTCGGTGTCGTCGAAAAACGGGGCGAAAATGCGCGGCGCTTCGCGATCGGCGCGCGCATCGGGATTGCCTGGCTGCATCGTACCGACGGAGTTTGCGAATACTGCCGGTCGGGCGCGGAAAATCTTTGCGACAACCCGGAATTTACGGGCTATACCGTAGACGGCGGCTACGCCGAGTACATCGTCGCGCCGGAGGATTTCGTTTACGCGATTCCGCAAGGCTTTCCCGATGAACAGGCGGCGCCGCTGCTCTGCGCCGGAATCATCGGGTTCCGCTCGCTTCGAATGTCGGGGATCAAGCCGGGCGGGCGGCTCGGGTTTTATGGTTTCGGCGCCGCTGCGCACGTGGCCATCCAGGTGGCGCGGCATTGGAACGTGGAAGTCTCCGCGTCCACGCGCGATGCGCGCCATCAGAAACTGGCGCTGGATTTGGGCGCTGCGTGGGCCGGGGGGACGTTTGATGAGCCGCCGAAGAAGCTGGACGCGGCGATCGTGTTCGCGCCCGCGGGAGAAATTGTGCCCGCGGCGCTCAAGGCGCTCAAGAAAGGCGGCGTGCTCGTCCTCGGCGGCATCCACATGAGCCCGATCCCTTCGTTCAACTACGACCTCTTATATCATGAGCGCATGATTCGCAGCGTGGCGAACAACACGCGCCAGGACGGCGAAGATTTCCTGCGCGTCGCCGCGGAAATTCCGATTCGCACGCACGTTCAAATGTTTCCCGTGCGCGAGGCCAATCGCGCGTTGAATGCGCTCAAGAACGACGCCATCCCCGGCGCGGCCGTTTTGCGCGTAAGTGAATGAGCCTCAGTTCTAGCGCGAAGAAGACGCAATTTTCGTGGGTAGTTTTGGCCGCTCTTCCCCGGGCGAGATTTCCGACAATTTCTGGAAGTAGCGCTTGGCGACGGCTCCGTTCCCGGAGGCTTCCGCAGCTTGCGCGGCGCCATAGACGGCATTGAAGCGGTTGGGCGCGACCTTCAGAACGGCTTCGTATTCGGCGAGCGATTCCTGCGGGTGGTTTTCCAGCAGGAACAATTCCGCAAGCATTTCCCTGGCCGGCGTAACCGGGCCCGGCGTTACGGCGTTCTTGTCCATGCTCTCTTCGAGCTCTACTGCGGATCGCATTTTAGAAACGGCATCGCTCTTGTTGCCGGCTTTTTCCGCGATCCATGCCGATACCTCGCGCCTCTCCACTTCGATCTGATTCGCCCAATAAACGTTGTTCTGCTTTGAGGTTGCGTCGCGGAGCGCGGCAAGAGTCTGCTCGGCCTTGGCGGCGCGACCCAGATTGCCGGACCGCGCACTGCCTTCTCCGATGGCGGCCCAGGTGATCGCCTCCGCATACGGCACCGCGCCTTCTCTCGCCTTCAAGGCGCCAGCCTGCTCCCAGTCGCCAAGCTCAATCGCAGCGCGGGCGGGAATCGCCGCGAGGGCATAGTCACCCGTCAGCGTGAGCCCTGAAACCCGTGGCAGCGCGTTCATTTCATCCAGCACGGCCTTCGCTTGTTTCACCCGGCCACTCTGCAAGTATGCGTATTCGAGGTAATCCATGGCATGAAGGCGCTGGTCACGCGCCTCGCCGTTCCGCGAAGTAGGCTCCGCTGCGGCTGCGAGCTGCATGGATTTCATGTTTGAACTGATGGATTCATCCCACGATCCAACCCGGGTGAAGAGGTGCGAAGGCATATGATTGGCATGGGCCGAGGCAGGCGCAATTTTCGCGTACATGCGCGCGGCCGGCAGGCCTCGCTCCGCCAGCACCGGGTTGTCATAGCAATGGATGATGTAATGCGCGACACCGGGATGGTGCGGCTGCTGCTGGAACATCGGTTCGAGGATTTCGCCGCATCGCCGCTGATTCGCAAAGGTCTTGTCGGTTTTGGGCGCGGTGATGGAGAGCGTCAGCGCGTGGAAAATCGCAGCCTCGTTATCGTCGGGATAAGCGGCCTGCACTTCGCCCATTTTCTTTTCGAATGCCCGGGAGTGCGCGGCGGCATCCTTGCCGTCTTCCGCGTAAGTCTCAGCCAGCGCTTCAATATATGATTTTTCGCGGGCCGTGGTTCTGGCGTTGGAGGCGGCGATTTCCATGGCCTTTTTCAAGGCGAGCCTGCCGGCGGGCGTATCGCCGTTATCCCACAAACCGTGGTAGTGCGACATGGCGACGCCCCACTGCGCCATTGCGCAGGCTGGATCCTGAGTGGAGATTTCGTTGAACGCCTGCCTCGCTTGCTCGTACTGGAAAGAGTGCAGCAAGGCCACCGCTCGGTCGAAACTGAGCTCTACCGTTTTCGAGCAAGAGGTCAGGAAGTGGACCGAGCCTACTTCTTCGGCCGAAAGTTCGTGGTGGTGCTCTTGAGCGGCCAGACGCAGCGATCCAGAGCAAAGAAAAGCGAGGAGCAGAATAACAGTGCGGCGCATAAGGATCCTTTTCAGCGCAAAAGTGTCGAACTTCGGGAATGGGAACTCAAGGGTACTTGACAGCGAGTATGTCGGTGGAAATGGGGCAAGTCAACCCGGAAAAACATCGCGTAAGTAGGCTTCAATGGCCAGGTCCGGGCCGAAT
>QHYF01000327.1 GCA_003224075.1 Acidobacteriota bacterium | reverse complement strand
CGTGCCGCCGCAGGTCAATTCAACGTCGTCGGGATGCGCGGCGATCGCCAATAAATCGAGATTCATTCCACCTCCATCGCGGGCGTCGCGGGGCGATTCTATAGTTTGCATCACGTGAGGCGCAAGACGGTGCAAAGCACGAGAAATCTTGGCTGCTTTGTGCGCTATGGTATCGTCTTCGATCATGCCGCCGTCCGCAAAAAGCGATGGGCCGCTGAACGGGCGAGTAGCACTCGTCACCGGGTCCGCAAAGCGGCTGGGCCGCGCCGTGGCCTTGCGGCTTGCGCAAGAAGGCGCGGATGTGGTCGTCCACCATCGTTCTTCAAGCGCGGAAGCGCAGAGCGCCGTCGCGGAAATCAAAAAACTGGGGCGGCGCGCCGTGGCCGTTGCTGCCGATCTCAGCAAACTTTCTGAAATCAAACGGCTCTTCGAAGAGACCGCGAAACAGTTTGGCCGGCTCGATATCTTGATCAACAGTGCGGCTAATTTTCTGCACACTGAATTCGAAGCCACTTCAGAAGAAACGTGGGACGCTTCCCTCGACACAAACTTGAAGGCGCCTTTTTTTTGCGCGCAGGCCGCCGCGCCGCTGCTCAAGAAAAATCATGGGGTCATCATTAATTTCGCGGATGTCGGAGGGCTGCTGGGGTGGACCGGCTACATCCCGCACTGCGTTTCGAAAGCGGGCATCATCATGCTGACGCGCTGCCTTGCGAAGGAGCTGGCGCCCGAAGTGCGGGTCAACGCCATTGCTCCCGGCACCATCACGATGTCCGGCGATCCGCCGGAACTGGAAGCCGACTACATCAAGCGCGCACCGCTGCGGCGGTCTGGCACGCCCGTGGATATTGCTGAGACGGTATTGTTCCTCGTGCATGCGAAATTCGTGACGGGCCAGGTGCTAGTCGTTGATGGCGGACGCACATTGTAGCCCGCCTCCCAGACATTGATTTTCGAAGCCTCTCAAGGCATCGCCAAACGCAACCGTGCAGAGAATCGCCGCGCGGTGTATTCTATTCTGCGAATCATTTTCAGAAATCCGCCGCGCCCGCCGCGGGACACCCGGGAAACCGAAAGAAGAGGAACCGACCGAAGTTATGGACAATGAATTATCCACCCAGCCTCACGGCATGGAAGACGTAGAGATTCAGGAATGGCTTGAGTCCCTGGATTCCGTTCTGGAATCCAGCGGACCGGAGGTTGCCGCGGAAATCCTGGAGCGACTCCGCGTCCACGCCGCGGTCAGCGGCATCGACCTGCCGTTCAGCGCGAACACGCCTTACGCCAACACGATTCCTGCGCGCCTCCAGCCCCTTTTCCCCGGAGATCAGGAACTCGACCGGCGCATCAAGAGCCTGATCCGCTGGAATGCGCTCGCCATGGTCGTGCGCGCCAATCGCGTGGAGCATAATATCGGCGGGCACATTTCGACTTACGCTTCCGCGGCCACGCTTTACGAAGTAGGTTTCAATCATTTCTTCCGCGCGCGCACGGATGAATTCGAAGGCGATACGGTTTATTTTCAGGGGCACGCCGCGCCCGGCATTTACGCTCGCGCGTTCCTGGAGGGCCGCCTCAGCGCGCAGCAACTCGAACACTTTCGCCGCGAGCTGAAGCCCGGCGGCGGGCTTTCTTCTTATCCGCACCCGTGGCTGATGCCGGACTTTTGGGAGTTCCCGACGGTTTCCATGGGCCTGAGCCCGTTGATGGCCATTTATCAGGCGCGGTTCAATAGCTATCTCGAAAACCGAGGGATGAAGCCCGTTACCGACGCCAAGGTTTGGGCTTTCATCGGAGATGGCGAAACCGACGAACCCGAATCGCTCGGGGCCATCACACTGGCATCGCGCGAGAGGCTGGACAATCT
>QHYF01000326.1 GCA_003224075.1 Acidobacteriota bacterium | reverse complement strand
ATATAGGTGCCCTGCACGGAAGTCCCGAGCAACCAGCCGGCGAGCAAACGGTTGGGACGGCGCGAGACGGAGCGTATCGCATGACGAAGCTGCGCGAGTCTCCGCCGGAAGCGAATCGAGCGGCCACGCAAGAGTGGCCGGCTCAGTATCAGCACCATAGAAAAAAGAACGACTGCGGTCAGAAGGCCGGCGATCAACACGCGCCGCGCTGGCGCCTGTAGCGGAGCGGGCAAAGATCCCGGTAACAGAATCAGTCCGAGCGACACCAGTGTGAGTTGCGCACCCACGTCCAGAAAGCGGTCGGCAACATTGCCGGTAATCACCGCGGCGGGGCGCGGGCTGCGTGAAATGCCCACCGCCAGCCGGGCCACGTCGCCCCCGATAATCGATGGCAGAAAGAGCGCCCCGAAGAGTCCGCTGGTGTAGCACTCCGCGCTCGCCGCGAATTTGAGTTGCGCTCCCGCCGCGTTTACCACCGTGTGCCACTTGGCGATGCCGCCCGTCAGCGCCACAAGGTAAATCAGCAGCACGGCAAGAAAACGTGTCAATGGAACACGCGACAAGGCGCTCCGCAGCGGGGCCAGCGGCAGCAGATACAAAAGCAGGCCCAGAATCAACGCCGCGGCCGCCCATCGAACAAAGAGGAATATCCAGCCGCGCCGGAATTTTTGCGGTTGGCTGGGGGCGATCATTTTTTCAAACGTCAGCCTCTGTTGGGCGGATCAAGCGCCGAGAATTTCATTGACCTTTTTCGCTGCCAGGAAGGCCAAGTGGCGGAAAAGGCTCAAAAATTTCGTTGATTTTTTCCGCCAGCACAAAGTCGTAGTCGCTGATGCCTTTTACGCTGTGCGTGTTCAGGTCGATGACCACCTTGTTCCACACGTTGAACCATTCGGGGTGATGGTTCATCGCTTCGGCCACCAGCGCGACCCGCGTCATGTTGCCGAACGCGGTGACAAAATCTTTGCACGTGAATTCCCGGTGCAGCTTGCCGTTGACGACGCTCCAGCCTTTCGCCTTGGGAAGCAGCGCCGCGATTTCAGCATCGGAAAGTTTTCTTGCCGGCATGACGTTTTCCTCCGGGATGGCCCCGCGTTCTTCCGAGCCATTATGCGTCGCAAGCGTCGCTCCGGCAACAATTCAGGCCACACTGCAGCGGTTCTTCGTTGAATGCGCGCGGAAATTCCATTATCGTAAGGGTTTCGCTTAAGGCCAAAAGGCGCGGTGTGCGTTCCCGCCGCAAAGAGACGGAGAACCTCGTGAAAAAGAAAATTCGCGCCATCCAGTATGGTGTCGGCCCCATCGGGGCCTCCATCGCGCGTTTGATGCACGAAAAACAAGCCATTGAAATCATCTCTGCCATTGACACCGACCCGGCGAAGGTTGCACGCGACCTGGGCGAAGTCGTCGGTGCCCAGGACGCCCCTTGGGGCGTGAAAATTTCCGGCGATGCCAAGGAAGTGCTGGAGCAGGCCGCCGACGTCGTCATTCATTCCACTTCTTCTTCGCTACCCAAGGTCATGGATCAGCTGCTCATGTGCCTCGAAGCTGAATCGTGCATCGTCTCGACTTGCGAGGAGCTCTCCTATCCGTACCGCACGTATCCGGAACTCGCAGCCAAGCTCGATGCCGCCGCCAAGGATTGGGGCGTAGCGCTGGTGGGAACGGGTGTGAACCCTGGCTTTGTGATGGATAAGCTGATCGTGACGCTGGCCGCGGTTTCCCAGCGCATTGAACACGCCAAGGCGCTGCGCATCGTGGATGCGTCAAAGCGGCGTCTGCCTTTGCAGAAAAAAATCGGCGCGGGAATGACCGTTGATGAATTTCGCGCGCAGGTGAAAGCGGGCGTGATCAAGCACGTCGGGCTGCCGGAGTCGGTCGCCATGGTCGCGGACAGCTTGAATCTTCCCGTGGAACAGATCACCGAAACGATCGAGCCGAAAATCGCCACCGAGCGCGTGCAAACTGAATATCTCACCGTCGAGCCCGGCCAGGCGGCAGGCGTGCACCAGATTGCCCGCGGCGCTTCGAATGACGGCAAAGAACTCGTGTACCTCGAGCTGCAGATGTACGTCGGCGCCAAGGATCCGGCCGATACGATTTCGTTGACCGGCCATCCGAACATCAGCCTCACGATTCCCGGCGGTTCGCATGGCGACATCGCCACCGCCGCGGTCGTCGTGAATTCGATTCCCGTGATTCTTAACGTAGCCGCAGGCCTGCGCACCTCGCGCGACCTGCCGATCGGCTTCTTCTCGCCCACGGCAAAGCCTTGATTCGAAATTGGAAAATAGAAGCTCGAAAATCGCCAAGCGCAGGTTTAAGTCCGCAGCGACCTTGCTTCCACCATCCCGTAAATACGTTTTGCAAACCGGAAGGCGGAAGACTCCGCGGGCAAGTAGGTTCTAAACATATTCACGGAATTTTCTTCCAGCGCGTGGCTCATGAACTCCAGGGGAGCCCGCTTGAAATATTCCCAGAAATAGCGGCGCACTTCGCTCCGGCTTTGTGCCTTGCCATTATCGGCGTGCTTGGCCACGACGGGAGTAAAGTGCGGATACAAGCTCTTACAGCCAATGAGCGTCGTCTTCATGAAATTCCCAATCAGCAGATCGTCAAAGACCTGATACTCGACCGCAGTCATCAGCGAGTGACGCGGCGCCTCGAATCGAATTCCCGTTTTTTGACTGCATTTGTTCAAATCCACCGTCGTGTCTTTACCGCCCACTCGGAAGGTGATGAAGTCAAAGTGGTCCTTCAATTTCTCCTTGGCCCGGATATAGCCCCGCAGCTTAACTTGATCTTCAGCGTCCAGCGGCTCCGCCCAGTTGTCGCCAAAGGCCGACGCGGGCTTTACGATCGGCTCATTCTTCGGCGGATTAAGAGGCGTGACATCTCCAGTCACGCAATCCACGCTGACGAACGCGGGCAAGAGCTCTGCCTCCTTGGACGTAAAGCCTTCGCGGTAAGCCTCCAGCGGCGCGTGGTATTCATTGGCCCAGACGCTGTCTTCACGCTGCATCCAGTGGAAGGAGCTAAACGGCACCACGTATCGGGCATGGTAGCGGCTCGCCGCCCTCTGCAAATGCTGCCCGATGGGCCGCTTTTGCGCGGCGTAGGGAACGATTGGCCGCCCGTCTTCCGTGAACAGATTCATCATGTCCGCGTCGCCGTAGCCGCTGAGCTTCAGCAGATAGGTGTCCTTGTAGGCCCGCGCAATTCGGCGCACCAAACGCCCCCAGCCGTGATCGCTGGCGTCGTTCAGGTCCACCACGAGCCGTCCGTTGATGTCCACCAAGAGAATCGAGTCCTGGTTGTAATCCGAGACCGTCATGATTCGGATGTTTTTCGAGAGTGGAACCCAGCAACGCTCGGGAAGGATCCTGGCGTTGAAACCTAAGCTGGTAAGGTCCTCATACACGCGCTGGCCGACGTGGTCGGCAAGGAGAACTTGTTTGCCGGAAAGTTGGTCGAGAGAAGATGCGTTCAGGTGGTCCGGATGACCGTGGGAGAACCAAACGTAAGAGCAGCGGCATATCTCCTCCTTCTGCTCATTGGGAATCTGGTAGGGCCATGTC
>QHYF01000325.1:2971-6358 GCA_003224075.1 Acidobacteriota bacterium | reverse complement strand
CCGTGGCGACCGCAGTCATCTATCTCCTCCTAACCAGACAGTTCTTTTCCGTCCGGACCTGGCAAAAGCTTCGGCCGATCAGCGGATTCTTCATTGCGCTGCTGATCGCGGCGCCCTGGCACGTCTTCGCCACGCTTCGCAATCCCCCTTATTTTTCGCTGTCGCTTCACGGCGGACCAGGCGAGTACCACGGATTTCTCTGGTTTTACCTCATCAATGAGCAGGTTTTGCGTTTTCTGAATTTGCGCTACCCGCGCGACTACAACACCGTTCCCCGGTTGTGGTTCTGGCTATTCCACTTTTTGTGGCTTTTTCCGTGGAGCGTATACTTCCCGGCCATCGCGAGGCTTTCCTTTAAACCTGTCGACCGCGCCGGGCGCGCGCGTTTTCTGGCGATTTGCTGGACCGGATTCATCCTGATTTTCTTCACATTTTCAACAACGCAGGAGTATTACTCGATGCCCTGCTACCCCGCGCTTGCCCTGCTGCTGGGCTCGGCGATGGCCGTGGGCGGGGATTGGGTGAGGCGTGGAACTCGAGTTCTTTCGGCGATCGTTGGCTGCGCGGGCCTCGCTTGCCTAACCATTTTTTTTCTAGTGCGAAACGTTCCGGCGCCGGGGGACATCTCTTCGGCGCTCGGCCACCATCCCGGCGTCTACACTCTCTCGCTGGGGCACATGATGGACCTCACCTTCGATTCGTTCGCCTACCTCCGCCTCCCACTCGCTGTCGCTGCCGCGGCGCTACTTGCCGGCGCCCTTGGCACGATCCGCTGGACGGGTCAGCGGTCGTTCCTGGCAGTGACCGCGATGATGGTGCTGTTTTTCCACGCAGCGCGGCTGGCAATGGTGGCATTCGATCCCTTCTTGTCGTCGCGGCCGCTGGCAGAAAAACTGCTCAAGTCGCCCGACGGCAAGTTGATCGTGGACGGCAACTACTGGACCTTTTCTTCGCTGATGTTCTATACCAACCGCGAGGCTTTGCTGCTGAATGGACGCTACTTCAATTTGGAATACGGCTCCTATGCCCCCGGCGCGCCCGATGTATTCATCGACGACGCGCGATTCAAGAGCCTCTGGCGCGAATCGCAACGCTATTATCTTGTGGCCTACCAGACGAGGCTCGAACATTTCGAAGGCTTGGTTGGCCAGGATCATGTGAACATCGCCGCTGCCGGGGGCGGCAAACTGATTCTTACCAATCATGCGCTGGAGCGCGGCAGCCGAGGGCACGGGATACCCGATTTGTCAGCAGTTTCCAAAAACCCGCTTGCAATGCCCCCGGTATACAGGTAAAAAAATTAAGTCAGTGTTCAATGGGGCCTTGCCCAGCGCATCTTTTTCGCCGAAACCGCATCAAACGGGAGAGTCACTCGCAGTGCGGATTGAACTAGAAATTAGAAGCAAGAGTCACCTTGAGGAGGGTACATGAAGATTGCCGTGCTGGGGGGCGACGGCTATTGCGGTTGGGCCACGGCATTGTATTTGTCACAGAAGGGCCATTCGGTTGCTATCGTTGATAATTTTCTGCGCCGCTTGTGGGATCACGAACTCGGCGCACTAACGCTCACTCCGATTCGCCCGCTGACCGATCGCGTCCGCGTGTGGCAGAACCTGACGGGCAAGACCATCGAGATTTTCGTTGGCGACGTTGCCGACTACGATTTTTTGACTTCCACGTTCAAATCGTTCGAGCCGGAAGCAGTGGTGCACTTCGCGGAGCAGCGCTCGGCTCCCTATTCGATGATCGATAGGAAGCACGCAGTTTTCACACAGGTGAATAACGTCGTCGGCACGCTGAACGTGCTGTTCGCGCTTCGCGAATTTCTGCCGGATTGTCACCTGATCAAGCTGGGCACGATGGGCGAATACGGCACGCCCAACATCGATATCGAAGAAGGTTACATCGCGATCGAACACAACGGCCGCAAGGACGTAGTTCCCTTCCCGAAGCAGCCTGGCTCCTTCTATCACCTTTCGAAAGTGCACGACAGCCATAACATCATGTTCGCCTGCAAGATCTGGGATATTCGCGCGACGGACCTGAATCAAGGAGTCGTTTACGGAACGATGACGGACGAAGTCGCCGTGGATGAAGCGCTCATCAATCGCTTCGATTATGACGACGTCTTCGGGACGGTGCTCAATCGTTTCTGCGTTCAGGCAGCCATCGGACAGCCACTCACGGTTTACGGCAGGGGCGGGCAGACACGCGGCTTCCTGGATATTCGGGACACGGTTCGATGTATTGAGATCGCGTGCCATAATCCCGCGGCCAAAGGCGAGTGCCGCGTCTACAACCAATTCACCGAACAGTTCTGCGTCATGGATCTGGCGCACCTGGTGGAAGGCGCGGCAAGAAAGATGGGCGTGAGCGTGGAGATCGATCACATTCCCGATCCTCGCGTGGAGGCCGAGAATCATTATTACAACGCGAAACACTCAAAGCTCATCGACCTGGGCTTGCAGCCGCACCATTTGTCGGATTCGCTCCTGGATTCGCTCATGAATATTGCCATGAAGTACCGCGATCGAGTCGACGCCTCGTTGATGCTGCCGCAAGTCAACTGGCGCGAACCGAGGAACGACCGCCGCATCCAGATGAGCATGCCGACAAAGTCCGCTATGTCCGAGCCACGGTTGGAGGCGAAAGCCAGGAAAGCCTGAAACTTTTAGCCGGGAGATCGCTCCTTCAGCGCGTTGAGCTGATTTGCCACGCGCAGCGCAAACTCCAGATCAAAAGGAAAAGCGGCGCCGCCGAGCGCGGCCTCTACTTTTTTCATAAAGCGCTGAATGATCGGTTGTCCGTGAGTGAAAAGATCGATCAAGGCAAGGCGCTGATCTCCACGCTGGATCCACACGAGCCGCTCATCGGGAAGTTCGTAGCCGCAACGAATTTCGGAAATTGCCGAAGAAGGAACGGCATATTCACGAATCGCCAGCAAGTGGGAGCCAAGATCGTCGATCGCGGGAATCCCCAATTGACCAGAGCGGCTCAAGAAGAAACGCCCGCCGAACTGTAGTCCCGCTCCGGGATGCAAACCGGCTCTCCATTTTTCCACCTCCCCAAGGACGCAATACTCATAGTGAATGGCAATGACGCGATTTTTTGCGCGGGCAAGTTCTTGCAAGCGCTTGGTATCCTCGGAAGAGCCATACCAGGGTTTTTCGACGATGACGTGCAGTCCCGCCTCGATCACGGCCTGGACCATGAGCGTCACATGCGGACCGGGCGTTACGCAGAGCCAAGCAATTTGCGCTGCGCTCGCCTTGGTGGTTTCCGCAAGGCGAGCCACATAAGCCGATTCGCTCTCCGACGGACGCTGTCTCGTTTCTTCAATCGATACGACGCTTCGGCTTTCGCCGGCGATAATCGGCCGCATCTTCC
>QHYF01000325.1:0-2961 GCA_003224075.1 Acidobacteriota bacterium | reverse complement strand
GGCGGTTCACCCACACGCGGCGATCCTTTCGCAAACGAGCCGGGCTGCTTTCACCGCGCTCACAACCTCACTGAAAAATATGAATCTCGCCCAGCTCCTTCAAAGGCCTCGGCGATCTCTCGCGCTTCTCGCCGTCATTTAGACTTCACGGCGACGATCGGCGACGCCGCCGCCAGCTTCTCATTTGAAGAATTCTGAGCAGGATTTGCAACGACCGGCACAAGCATCCCCTCTCGAATCCGATAATCCACATTGCGCCAGCGGATGCTCCTGCGCCCAAACGTCAGCAGCCAGATGACAAAGGCGGTCGCGTCCCAAACGAAGATGAGCGGCATCTTCTTCCAGAGGCCCTTTTGCTTCAGTCCCCAGATGCCGATCATCCAGGTCATCGCGAAGCGGAACCCCACATAGGCGCCGATATAGGCGAAACCGATTCCGGCGGAGGGATGCATGATCGCAACAGCCAAAGCCCATGGCAATCCTTGCGTGAAAACCAGGCCCACGTGGCCCCAGGGGCGCATGTGCCGCATGACGGTCATCCAACGAAGACGTTTGATGAAAAGATCCCTGAGAGAGTCGTAGTCTGGAACAGTCCGTACAGCGTACGGAAGCAGCTCGACCTCGTAACCCTGCTCGGCAATCAACCTCCCCACCAAAAGATCATCGGCGGGGCGGTTCTCGATGGCTTCATAGCCGCCAAATCCCGCGAGGCGCGAGCGAGTCGTAACGATTGTCTGTCCCAATGTAAACTTGATTCCGTCCAACTGGCGCGCCACCAGAATTCCGGGGTAGAAGTCGGAAATCATACCGATGGAGTGAAGATGTTGCGTAAACGTCTTGTCATGCGTGGAGACATAAAGGCAGGTCACCCCGCCCACCTTCGGATCGCGCAGTGGCGCCACGACCGTGCGCAGATAATTCGGCTCGACCCGAACGTCGCTGTCGTTGATCACCAGAACATCGTTCCGGGCTTCATTCACCATCCGAACCAACTTCGTCACTTTGTCGTTGATGCCGCTGCGCCCCGAACCATAAAGCACTCGAATGCGACGCTCCGGAAAATCCCGAATCAGCTTCTCAAGAACCGGGACGGAGGGATCGTTCTCATCACCAACGCAAAAAATCAGCTCGTAGTCCGGATAATCCTGCCGGCAATAGCTGGCGAAGTTCTCATACGCCTCGGGGTCCAAGCCCCGGACGGGTTTTAGGTTGCTGACCGGAGGCGTGAAGTCTGAAGTCTCCGGCAGACGATCGCGCGAGCGCCAGAAAAACCGCCAGGAGCTGTACAGCACCAGCAGGTAATAAATGAAGGGAGTGGCAGCTAAAACCAGAAACAAGTACCAGGCGGCATTCGAAATGATTGCACCTCTTGCGCTGCTATATCTCCAGTTTATTTCTTCGAGAATCAGAAACGTGATTCCCGGCCTTCTCACCGCAATCGGCGAGAGTCATCAGAGCCCGTTGAAGAACCCGTCCAGCGACCGCGCACCGGACGCCCCACCCTGCTCCGCGGCCGTAACGGGCTTGGTCTCTCCAAAAAAGAATAGCAAAAAACGGGCGATTTCGCTGCGCGGGCCTTTGGGACGCGCACGACATCGAGTAATATAGAATTTGGATTAAATCTTGGAACACCGGACGCGTCTTTTGGGTGCTTCATCCTGGCATGCGCCACGGCACCCATTCGATAATTTGGCGCTGATAGACTGAGCACTTCGCAACGCGCGTTTTGCAATCAACACAAGGGGCAATCGACAGATCGCATGAAAGATTCTCCGGGCCTGCATCTAAAAACTTATATTCTGATTCTGCTCATCGTTTTTTTCGCCCCCCTTGGCAACGTACTGCTCAGTAAGGGCATGAAGGGGGTCGGTTCTGCGAAAAACTGGGCGCCGGGCGACATTTATCGCATCTTTATAAGCACGATGACCTCGGGCTACATCTGGCTCGGGATCGCGTGTTTGCTCACCTTCTTCATCGCGTACATGCTTGTTCTTACGTGGGCCGATTACAGCTACGTGCAGCCGGCTTCCGCTTTTTCCTATGCCGTGGTTGCACTGCTGGGCTATTTCCTGCTGGGAGAAGCGGTGCCTCCGCTGCGGTGGGCCGGCATACTCATTATTTGTGCCGGCGTCTTTATTGTCAGCCGCACGCATCCCCGAACAACGGAGAAAGCATAGACGTGCTCGAATTCTTGTTCCTGTTTACGATCGTTATTGCGGGCACCGGCGGCGAGCTCTGCGTCTCTCGTGCAATGAAGGAGATTGGCGAGGTGCACGACTTTCGGCCACCAGCAGTCGCGCGTTTTGTGTTCCGCGCGATGCGCGTGGGATGGATGTGGGCCGGGATCGCGTTGATGACGCTGGGATTCTTCTCGCTACTGGCCATGCTGTCGATTGAAAATGTAAGTTTCGTCGTGCCGGTGACGGCGCTGAGCTATGCGGCGGGAACGCTCGGCGCCTTGCTGTTCCTTCACGAACGCATCAGCCCACAGCGCTGGCTCGGTGTGCTGATCGTTTGTATCGGCGTGACTCTCGTGTGGCTGAGCAGACATTAGGCTGCTCGATTTGGCAGGAGGCCCTTATGGCTTCTCCGGGTCTATTTGTGTCGGCTTCCCAATCTTAATGGTCGCTCCAAACCGTTTGTAGTTTTCATATCGAACTGCCACACGAATGCGCACATTCTCACCCATCTGGAAGTGCAGAACGTCGTCGGCTCGCGTGTAAGTCGGGAACCAGTAACGACCTTCGATGTTTTCTCGAAAAGTCTCAAAATGCGGATAGGCGCTGTCCTCTTTTTTCTTCTTGAAACCCGTCGATATTCCGGCGGTCTTAACGATTTGCAAGTCCTTGTCTTCCACCCAGATGCGGCCTTGAAAGTAGCGCTGGCCCTTCTCCAAGGTCTTCGGCGCCACGTCAAAAACATAGGTGCCAATCTCGTCGACCCGCTCCCGGCCTACATACT
>QHYF01000324.1 GCA_003224075.1 Acidobacteriota bacterium | reverse complement strand
TCGCTCTTTTCCCTGCCAGCCAACTCTTTGCGTTGATCAACTCCAGCAAAAGAGTTTTCCCTGGCGAAGCTGCAGCCGGCGCTCCGGCAGGCGGAGGCGCTTTGTCGTCGCGCGGGAGCGCGAGATTCAACGCGCCTGACCGAATCTCTTCGATGACGGCGCGGTGCTGCTCATCCAGGCGCAGCTTCAAAGCGCGTTCACGGGCCGGGTCCAGCGGCAGGAGGTCAAAGTAATTGTAGGTTCGCCGGTGCAGCACACGTCCGCCAAAATAAACGGTGGTATCAATAAGGGCGTGCGCCGTGCCGCCGTCTTCCGTCTGGACGTGATACGTGGTGTTCCCGGCTGTGACGTTCGTATTGTGACCGACGAGCATTTTCCTGTTCGCTCGAACGTGTTTGCCCGCTCAACGGGCCTCGCGAGAATCTAGCAGGCGCATTTGACCGACAAGCGTTCGAATCGTATTATAACTCTTTGCCCATGAGCAGTTCCGGATTACATACCTATGCTCCGCTTCTCTTGCACCTGCTGATCGCCGCGGCGCTCGCCGGGGCGCTGACCGCTGTTTCCGTTCTGGTGGGCTGGCGGCGTCCGAGCCGGGCCAAGCAGCAGCCGTACGAATGCGGCATGGAACCCACAGGCGACGCGCGGGAGCCTTTTTCCGTCAAGTTTTACCTCGTGGCCATGGTTTTCATTCTGTTCGATGTGGAAGCCATCTTCCTGTATCCGTGGGCGTACGTTTTTCGAAGTTTGCGATGGTACGGCTTTGTGGAGATGATGATCTACATCGCCATTCTGTTGGTCGGTTACCTCTATCTGTGGAAAAAGGGCGCACTCGACTGGCATAAATAGCCGGCGCATGGGGGATTCAAAAATCGTGGCGGAGGCTTCCCGACAAAACGCTAATGTTGTAGCCGAATGCCTGCGTTCGTGGAACCCCAAAGCAGTTGCAGAGGTCATTGAATTCCGGGGCGAGACCACCATTGTCGTGCCCCGCGAACTTCTTCGCGCCACTGCGGAGCGCTGCCGCGAGGATGCCAAGCTGCAGTACAACCTCCTTAGCGACGCGACCTGCCTGGACCGTTACCCGGCGGAGCCGCGATTCGAATTGAGCTACCACCTGGTTTCCATCCCGAAGCGCGAGAAAGTGCGGCTGAGGGTACGGCTCGGCGGCAATGATGCGGTGGTGGATTCCCTGGTTCCGGTCTGGCCGGGGGCGAACTGGCTGGAACGCGAAATCTTCGATCTCTTTGGAATTCGCTTCACGGGTCACCCCGACCTGCGGCGCATTTTGCTTCCGGACGATTGGGAAGGGTATCCCTTGCGCCGAGATTATCCCGTCGAGGGCTATCGCGACGTGCCGAACACGGGAGAAATGTTCAGGAAAAGCAGCACGCCATGACCACCGTTGACACGGTAACCGGCACGGCGAAAACCATGGTCCTGAATATGGGGCCGCAGCACCCGTCAACGCACGGCGTGCTGCGAATCCTGCTGGAGCTGGACGGCGAAACGGTGGTGAAAGCGGTTCCCGACCTCGGATATCTCCATACGGGCATCGAAAAATCCTGCGAAGACAAGACCTATTCCCAGGTCATCACGCTGACGGACCGGATGGATTACCTCAATCCGCTGGGCAATAACCTGGTGTACTGCCTGGCGGTGGAAAAACTGCTGGGGCTGGCAGTACCGAAGCGCGCGCAATACATCCGGGTGATGATGGTGGAGCTGCAGCGCATCTCTTCGCACCTGGTCTGGCTGGGCACGCATGCGATCGACCTGGGAGCGATGTCCGTATTCCTTTATTGCTTCCGCGAACGCGAAGAGATTTTGAACATTTTCGAGATGTTCTCCGGCCAGCGGATGATGACCAGCTACATTCGAATCGGGGGCCTGGCGCTCGATCCGCCGGCGGGCTGGCGCGCGGCCGTCGAGCGTTTCCTGAGGATGATGCCCGGCCACATCGACGAATACGAAGAACTGCTGACGAAAAACCGCATCTGGATCGGCCGCACCAAAGGAATCGGCTACATTTCGCCGGAAGACGCCATTGCGCTCAGCATGACCGGGCCGACGCTGCGGGCCGCCGGGGTGGCATACGACAATCGAAAGGTTTTCCCCTACTCGAGCTACGAAGAATTCAACTTCGGTGTCCCCACGCGCACGGAATCGGACTGCTACGCACGATACCTGGTGCGCGTGGCGGAAATGCGCGAAAGCTTGAAAATCGTCCGCCAGACGCTGGATAAAATCACGAATGAAGGCCCGATCATGGCGGAAGCACCGGGCATCATCCCACCGCAGCGCGAAAAGATGAAGACGGAGATGGAGGCGCTCATCTACCACTTCAAGATTTTCACGGAGGGATTCTCGCCACCCCCAGGAGAGGCGTTTGTTACCGTTGAATCCCCGCGCGGAGAGCTGGGCTGCTTCATCGCCAGCGACGGCTCGTCCAAGCCGCTGCGGGTTCACTTCCGCTCGCCGTCCTACATCAATCTGCAGGCGCTGCCGAGACTGATTGAGGGGCAGCTGATCGCCGACGTGGTCGCCTGCATCGGCACGATCGATATCATCCTCGGAGAAGTAGACAGGTGATCATGGAGCTTTCGGCACAGCTAACGGCTAAGTTTGAAAAGCTGCAGAGCAGCTATCCGGTGAAGCGCAGCGCCCTGATTCCGATGCTGATGTACGCACAGGACGAGCACGGCTACATCAGCGATGAAATGATCGCCGAGATTGGGCGCCGGCTTGACCTCAACAACGTGCAAATCGAAGAAACGCTGGCGTACTACTCGATGCTGCGCCGCAAGCCGATGGGCAAGTACCACGTGCAAATATGCACGAACGTGGCCTGCATGCTGAAGGGCGGCTACGGCGTGCTGGATCGCGCCAAAAAGCGGCTGGAGATCGGACACAAGGAAACCA
>QHYF01000323.1 GCA_003224075.1 Acidobacteriota bacterium | reverse complement strand
GCTCGCTGCACTGCCATGCGAACGAATTCCCTGGTAGTCCGTAAAGAGAAACAACTTGCTCTTGATAATGGGTCCGCCGATGCTTCCTCCGAACTCGTTGTAATCAAACGGATTCTTCCGCTGGATTGGATTTTCAAAGAAATTCCTAGCATCGAGTTTTTGGTTGCGGTTGTATTCGTAGGCCGAGCCGTGGAAAGTGTTCGTGCCGCTCTTGCTGACCGCGATTAGGATGGCGCCGCCCGCTTTGCCATATTCCGCAGACATGCTGTTCTGCTCGATGCGGAACTCTTGAATCGAATCCACTGACGGACTCACCGCTGCTCCGCCAAAAACCGGCGCCGTAATCGTGCTGCCGTCAAGCGTGTAGTCGTCATTGCGGGGCCGGCTGCCGCTGATGCGCACGTTGCCGTAATTGCCGCAGCCATCGCAGCCAGTCTGTTGGGACACCCCTGGAGCGAGCGAAAGCAGGCTGTACACGTTCCGGCCTGTCCCGCCGGAGGTCGGCAGTTGTTCTAACTCCCTTTCGTTCACAGTCTGTCCCAGGTCGGACTGTTGCGTCTGCAACAGTGGCGCATTCTCGGTGGTGACCTCAACTTTCTCCGAAACCTGCCCGACTTGAAGTGTCAGATTGATCTTCGGATTTGCGTCTACTTCAAGCGTAATGTCCTTTACGATCGCTGTCTTGAAGCCTTTCGCCTCGGCTTCCACGTTGTATACGCCAGGATTCAAGCTGGTCGCGACATAGACGCCCGCACCGTTCGTTGTCAGGGTTGTGACAACGTTTGTGCTCACGTTTATGACCCGTACAGTTGCGCTCGGAACTACGGCTCCGCTCGAATCGCTGACAACCCCGCTGATTGTTCCGAACAGCCCTTGCGCCAGCATATTAGGTGAATAGAGAACCAAAATGGAAAGAACAAAGCCTGCGACGGCTTCAGTTATCCTCGCTCGTCTCACAATACCCTCCAAAATTAACCGACTCTCTGCGAAGTCCAAAAGAATGACGATCGCTTACGGGAACCCCGGTTTTCCCCTCGACGGAAGCCTTACGCAATTTCTGAGTATACGTTTACTTCGGAAATGTGCTAATGCTTGCCCCATTCTCCCACGTTTGTCAAGTCTTTTTTTGAGTACCGATCGAACGCCCGTGGTTCCGGCAAACGCTTTCGCAGATTCTTGCTTTTCCCGTCTCGCGATCACATCCCTTAAGCGGCGGTTAGAAGGCCAGCTACGGGGAGCTTCTCTTATTTGCCCTTCGAGAAGGAAGACCTGGATGTGCTTAGATACCGCTCCCACGATAGCGCCCGCAGGATTACCCACTTGAAGTTTCAGAAAGCTTGGCAGTTTTGGAAACGAGTCGGCGTGACCTGATAGATTTTTCCGCGACCACGCTGGAGGGGGCAAGACCCGTCGATTTCCTAACCACCAGAGTCGTGTGTAGAACAGACTCGGTGTGGTTAAGCGACGAGGAATCGCTCTCCACATGATTCAGCAAAGCTTTAAAGGCCAGGCTGGCCAATTCCGTCTGCGACATCTGCACGGTGGTCAGCGGGGGAATCATGAACTGCGCCAGACGAATGTCGTCGAACCCAACCACTGAGAGATCTTCCGGAACGCGAATCCCATAATCAAATGCTTCGCGCATGAGGCCTATTGCCGTCATGTCGTTCGAACAGAGGACTCCGGTCGGACGTTGGCGCACGCTAAGCAATTCCAGCAGCGCTCGCATCCCGCCTTTCATCGTGTGATCTCCTTCGATTATCAGTTCAGGCGCGACATTCAAGCCGATCTCCTGCATTGACTGTTCAAAAGCTGCCTTCCGGGCCAGCGCCGACCTAAGCGTCACTGGCCCGCTCACGAAAGCTATCCGCGCATGTCTGAAGGCCGCCAAGTGCTGCACCGCCTCACGAATGCCCTCCTGATAATTGACGCGAATGTTGCTCACGCCCGGCATCCGCGGTCCCACATCCACGAACACGAGCGGGACGTTGCGAAAACGAAGATCTTCGATGAGCGAGTCTTCCATACCGAATGTGAGGATGGCAACGCCATCGACTCTGCGCTCAATCATTCGGCGCACGGACAATTCCATTCGCTTGGGATCGTACACCGTGGAAGTTAGAAGAATTTCGTAGTTGTGCTGGACAGCAAGATCCTCAAAACTCTGAACGATTTCTGGAAAGAAAGGGTTCGTGATTTCGGAAACGATCAGGCCGAAAATCCGGCTTCTTCCTGAAACCAGCGCCCGCGCCTGCTTGTTCGGGTAATACCCAAGTTCATTAACGACCTTCCATACGCGCTTGGCGAGTTGAGGATCGACCGTGGGGACACCATTGATCGTCCGCGACACAGTCGCGGTCGATACCTTGGCCCGCCTCGCAATCTCACGGATGTCCATAGCCCTAAAGAACTCTTCAACCACCCGCCATCCTAGCATATCTGAGAATACGTTTGCTGGCTCTACGCGCATCGTGCGCCGGATCGTGCACGGACGCATTCTCGACAAGGTAGGGTGGCATCATAAGGACGTAAGGCGCTGGGGCTTGAAGTTAGCGGCACGCGGTGGGAAAAGGGCGAAGAAGGCCACTGTAGTTGCGGTGGCATGGAAACCGGGTGTCTTACTGCATCGGTTGTGGGTGAGGGAAGTCCGAATTCTAAAGCTCCCCTCCCCTGAAGTTCACAAACTCCGCATACGTGGACGTCACTTCATCCGCGTTTGCTTGCCGTCCATGACGAGCTTCATTGGTTCGCCGGGGGCGCCCATTTCAAACTTATAGGCGGCCGAATCGGGAGAGATCTGCTTGAGAGTGAAGCGGGCGCGGACAGGCTTCCCATTCATTTTGCTTTCGTTGTCCCAAGTCCAGGTGTCGCCTTGAACGGTTCCGCGAGAAAAGACAATCTCGCCCACGGTGTTGGTCTCGAAATAGGTATAGGTCTTCTCCGCAGAGTCCCAGCTCATGACGCTGAGCCCTTTGACGGAGAGATCCTGCATCTTGCCATCAGAATGGCACACGAGCGCGAAGTTGCCATCGAACCACTCGCAGGTTTCTGTGAACGTGAATTTTCCGCCAGGGCCGAATGGACCCGGCTTCATGTCTCCCTCGGACGCCCATTTGCCGGCAAAGTAGGCCAGTTTTTGGTGTTCCGGCCCAGGTTTGGGCGGGCCCGAGGGGGCCTGCGCCAGTGCCACTCCGACAAACATCAAAACCAGAGTAATGCTTACTGCCAGGATCGTCGCTTTCTTGGTGTTCATGTGCTCCTCCTTCGAGGCATCTCGGGCCAGAGGTTGAAACGCAAATTCTTGGAAGCGAATTTGTTTCCTAGGATTTGGGTGCACTGCGGGTTGTCATGCTAGCACGTCAACGACGGTCAATACTACTGGGCGTATCGAGCCATCTAAAATGTAACCGAAGGGGACAACGTCGCGCCATTTAAGATGTAACCCAACCAAAACAGAAAAAAGGAGACTACGGGGTTGGGAAACAAGGGGCGATGGGAGTATCTGCGGGCAATTTATGAGCGCTATCGGAAAG
>QHYF01000065.1:12493-16431 GCA_003224075.1 Acidobacteriota bacterium | reverse complement strand
CGCACCGCGACCTCCGTGCCGATCCGTCCGAGTCCGATCAAGCCCAGCGTCTTCCCGCGCACTTCCGTTCCCGCGGCGGAGGATTTTTCCCAGCGCCCTTCATGAATCGCTTTATCCAACCTGGGTACCTGCCGCGCCAGCGCAAGCAGCAGCGCAAGTGTATGCTCCGCCACGCTGATCGCATTTCCGCCCGGTGTGCTCATCACCAGCACGCCGCGCTTCGTGGCCGCCTCCAAGTCAATATTATCCACGCCGACGCCGGCGCGGCCCACGGCGCGCAATTTTGCTGCCTTGTCCAGCAATTCCGCGGTGACTTTCGTGGCACTGCGGACAATCAGCGCATCCGCATCGACAATTTCCGCATTCAGCGTATCTTTCGCCGTCAGGACGATGTTCCAGCCCGGCTGCTCCTCCAGGAGTTGCACGCCGCGCTCGCTGATCTTGTCTGCTACGATGACTTTCATGAAAGCCCTTGTCGTCTCGAGCGGGTTTTCCGCTGCAGCATAAGAAACCAAAAGTAGCGAGCCGCTCGTGCGCTGTCAAATAGGCGAACGCCGCTTGTGGCGGGACAACCCGTGCCATTCTTGCGTGCCGCCTTTCTCGGTCTGTTAATATTCAATGCGAGCGAGGAGCAAACGATGAGTCTTGCCGAAAAGATTCAGAAGGACCTTGTCGAGGCCATGCGCGCCAAGGACGAATTGCGCCTCAGCGTTCTGCGCGGAATGAAAGCCGCCATCAAGCACAAAGAAGTCGAAAAGATCCGCGCGCTCGACGAGGCGGAATCGATTCAGGTCCTGCAAACGCTGGTAAAACAACGCAAAGAATCGATCGAGCAATTCACCAAAGGAAATCGCCCGGAGCTTGCCAGCAAGGAAACCAAAGAACTCGCCATCATCGAGTCGTATCTACCCGCAAGCGCCAGCGCAGCGGAAATGGAAGCCGCCATCACCAAGGCGATCTCCGAAACCGGTGCGAACTCCGTCAAGCAGATGGGAGCGGTCATGAAAGCGGCCAAAACAGCCCTGGAAGGCAAGACCGTGGACGGCAAGGCGCTCAGTGATCGCGTGCGTGACCGTCTTTCAAAAGGCGGCTGAGATCAGCCGGCTTTTCTCTCTTTTGTCACCGCGAACCACTTTCGTTATGCTTTCGGCATGCCCTTGCCCGAAACCATCGCGATTCGCTTTACCGAAGAGGACGCGGGTTACGTGACCGTGCGCCCGGTCGTGAAGCAAACCTTTCGCCTCGCCGAACTTACGGATATGGTTGTGAGCGTCACCGGAAAGAACGTCGGCACGGTGGTCTATAACGGTTATCGTTACTGGTGGGATGGATTCGCTACCGACGAGGATGAAATCACCGGTCTTCTTGCACCATTCCCGGACGATGATCCCTCGCGGCCCTTCAACACTGCCTCGGTAACGGCAGTTTCGCTCGAAATCGGTGGCGGCACGCAGCGCTCTTTGATCGTAATCACGCACAAGGAATCTTCGGCGAGACGGATGTTCCACAAGCGGAGCGCCTGGGAACTTTTGCTCAAAGCCGCGCATGATTCGGCTCCAAGATACGAGAAGTATTCCCATGCGGAACGCGCCGACGTGTATCGCATGCATCTGACTGCCGAGACGGCCGCTTCGCTCCTGAAGGAAATGCGGGACGCCTCCCCACGGAGCCTCCGAAAAAAACTCGCGGCGCTGCAGCCTCCGGGAGCACTTCTCTTTTTCCTGCCGCGGGCGCATCCTTTGAGCGCGTGATGTTCACGCTTGCCGAGGAAACCCGATGACCTCTGATCTTGGCTCCGACGCGCGTAACGCGCGCGCCCTTGCAATTCTGCGGATCGGCGTCGGCGTTTTGTTCTTGATCTTTGGCGAATACAAGGTTTTCGGCACGCAATTTACTCTGCATGGCGCGTTTCAGTTCTGGATTAACAAATTCCTCGCCGAAGGCGGGGCGTATCCATTCATGGCGCCCGTTCTTCGCGGCTTTGTCCTCACACACGCCACTGCCATCGCTTTCCTCGTAGCCTATGGTGAACTGGCGATCGGGCTCGCGCTCACCCTCGGCATCCTGGTTCGAGCCGCAAGCCTAAGTGGCCTCATCTTTATGCTGACGCTGTTGTTCTCCTCTGATTACCCGGGATCTCAAGCCGCCTTCTGGCAATACTTCGGCGCGAGCCTGAGCCATTCAGTGTTCGTGCTCTGCTTCTTGGCCTTCTTGATGGGGCGCGCGGATGAAGTTTGGACGGTTAAGGCGCTGCGAAAAAATCGCACCGCACGATAGTTGAGATGGGACTCAGTGAGCCGCTGACAAATCGGAAGGGCCCATCCCGCCGGAACTGTTACAGGTAACGTGTAGCGCGGCACCATACAAGCAAGTCTTTACGGGGTCAAGAAAAGCAGTTGTGGGCGATCGAACCCTCCAGGATTCGCTTCCCCGCCTCGCCCGGCTGCGGCATAATCCCCCGCACACGGCCAAATCCACAGTTGATTGCGTGCAAGGGAGGTTTCGGTGAGCGAACAAACTGCAGTTCGCGAACGGGCATGGAGCTCCACGGCGCCCCCAGGCGAATTTCGGACCTATGTATCGCCCGAAGAAAGCCCCAAGGAATTTACCGTTCGCGCGGTCATTCTTGGCGCGCTCTTCGGGCTGTTGTTTGGCGCCGTGACGGTATACGTTGGTTTACGCGCGGGCCTGACCGTTTCCGCTTCCATTCCCATTTCGGTGCTGTCCATCAGCATTCTTCGCAAACTGGGCGGTTATCTGCCGCCTTTCGGGCGGCCAACGATCCTCGAGAACAACATTGTCCAGACCACGGGCTCGGCCGGCGAGTCGCTGGCCGCGGGCGTGATGTTTACGATTCCGGCTTTGATCTTTCTGGGTTTCGGCTCGGAATTCACCTTCTGGCGCATCTTTCCGCTGGCCCTTCTTGGCGGGTGGCTCGGTGTGTTGTTCATGGTGCCGCTGCGGCGCCAGCTAATCGTCAAGGAACACGGAAACCTGGCGTTTCCTGAGGGCACGGCCTGCGCCGATGTGCTGGTCGCCGGCGAGCGCGGTGGTTCGTTTGCGGGCCGCGTCTTCTGGGGACTCGGTCTCGGGGGCGTTTACGCCTTCCTTATGAAAACGGTCCTCGCTTGGACTGAACAGCCCGAGGCCCGCCCAACCTGGTTCCCTGGCGCAAGCTTTCGCGCGAACATCACTTCCGAATATCTCGGCGTCGGGTACATTATCGGTCCCAGAGTCTCCGGCATCCTGTTCGCCGGCGGGATTATCTCGTGGCTGGTCATGATGCCAGCCATCAAGTTTTACGGGCAGCTCGCCGGCAACACGCCGATCTACCCGTCGACGATTCCCATTCCGCAAATGACGCCCGATGATATCTGGCGGAGTTACATCCGGCCGATGGGCGCGGGGGCCGTTGCCGCCGCCGGTTTGATCACTCTGCTGCGCACGTTGCCGACGATTATTTCCGCGCTGCGTGCCGGGCTGAAAGACGTGCGCGCGGAGGGCGCGGGCCAATCCAGCGGGACCAGCAGAATCGACCGCGACATACCCATGCGCACGGTGATCGTGGGGTCCATCGTCATCATCGCCATGATGTGGGTGTTGTTGACTTTCCATCCGATGAAAGGCGCGGACACTTTCTGGTATCAAAACCTGTTCGCAGGCGTCTTCGTGGTTGTCTTCGGCTTTCTCTTTGTGACGGTGGCGGGGCGCATCAGCGGTCTGCTCGGCAATTCCTCGAATCCCATCAGCGGCATGAGCATCGCCACGCTGATGGCAACTTGCGCGATCTTCTTCGTGGCTGGCTGGACGGCGCCGAACTACGCGGTGCTCGCCCTCATGATCGGCGGGGTCGTATGCATCGCCGCCGCCATCGCCGGGGCTACCTCCCAGGACTTGAAGACCGGGTATCTCGTCGGTGCGACGCCTTCCTGGCAACA
>QHYF01000065.1:0-12484 GCA_003224075.1 Acidobacteriota bacterium | reverse complement strand
GACGGTCGCCATCGGCGCAACTCTAAATCTCATGAACAAGGGGCTTGAGAAATATTTGCCCACGCAGATTCCGGTCAACCTCCAGGCTTTGCCTTCCGGCGTGAAGGTCGAACGAGACACGTTCGTTTACCAGGGCAAGAACTATGCGCTGATCAATTCCTTGGGCTCGCATGAAATTCCCGACGGTGAGTACCTTTACGACCGTGGAACCAAGCGAATCGAGCTTCAGTGGGCGCAAGGCATCGGGAGCGACAAGGCCCCTGCTCCGCAAGCGCGGCTCATGGCCACCGTCATTAACGGCATTCTCAATCAGCGCTTGCCTTGGCGCTTGGTGCTGATGGGTGTCGCACTGGTGGTTGCCGTTGAAGTTCTGGGGGTGCGTTCTCTGGCGTTCGCCACCGGCTCGTATCTCTCCATCGCCACGACCTCGGCGATGTTCGCGGGCGGGCTCGTCCGCGTACTCGTCGAAGCAACGACGAAGAAAAAAGACGAGAGCGAGGCCAGCCCCGGAGCCCTCTACTCCAGCGGATTGATCGCCGCCGGCGGCGTTTTTGGCTTGCTCGGCATCATCATCAATCTGTTGCAGGACCCGGAAGTCTTCACGCGAACACCCCATTGGGTGGCCTCGCTTCTGCGGCTTCCTTGGCGCCCGGACTTGTTTTCGTTTGGACCGAAGCTTCTTGGCGCATTGGCCACCAGCAACCTTTTCGGGGTATTCATGTTCGCGCTTCTCGCGGCTTCGCTCTTCTATTTCGCTCGCAAGAAGCTGGGCTGACCCGATGAGCGAGAGCGCCAATCCCTATGCCGCCGAGTGGGCGATAGGCGCAAGAACCGCACTTTGACGGACACGCTTCGTCGCCGTAAACTGCCAGTATGCCAACGTACGGCGCGAGGCGAATCCCCTTCGACTGGCGTGGTTTCATCACTCCAGGGGTAAAACTCCTCGTACTGGTTTGTGTCGGCGTTTTTCTTGCCCAGACCCTGCTGCAGATTCTTGTTAGTCCCGATTTTGAGTATCACCGCTTTAAGCAAATCTTCGGCCTGGTTCCTTCCGCTGTTATTCCGGGGCTCCGCATTTGGCAGCCTTTCACATACATCTTTCTCCACGGCGGGGTCGGACATCTCCTCATCAATATGCTCTGGCTTTGGATGTTTGGGCGCGAACTGGAACTTGTCTGGGGGAAGCGTCGTTTTCTGAACTATTTTTTCCTTTGTGGAGTCGGTGCGGGCCTGATCGAGGTCCTCGTGAAGACAATTCCGATGTTTTTTGGGAAGCCGCCATCCGACATCCCAACGATTGGTGCGTCTGGCGCCATTTTCGGAATCCTCATCGCCAACGCAATCCTCTTCCCGGATCGCAGAATCTGGCTCTTCCCATTGCCGGTGAACATCCCCATGCGCCCCTACGTCGCGGCGATGGGTGCGATCGAATTCTTTTTCACGCTTGGGTCTGGTGGCGACGGAATCGGACACCTGTGCCACTTGGGCGGCATGCTTGTGGGTTATGTGTATCTGCGGCGCGGTTCTTTCCTTTACAACGTGCGCAACACGGTCACCGACTGGCAGCACAAACGCAACCGCAAACGGTTCGAGGTCTACATCAACAAGCACAGAAAAGAGCCGCCCTCGCGACCGGACAATTGGGTCAACTAGAAGCTGGAGGTTCGAGGTTCGACGCTAGAAATAGGTTCCAAACTTTCCTGCTAAGCCGGCCCGCCGATGACGTGAAACTTCATGAAGTTGGTCGTCCCGCGAATACCCATCGGCGTCCCAGCGACGATACCGATCACATCGCCTTTGCGCACCAGCCGCTCTTCCAGCAACCGTCTCTCTGCGACCTTGGCCAGCCCGTCGACCTTCTTGACATCCTGAATCTTCCTCGGACAGACGCCCCAGATCAAGGCCATCCGCCGCCGCGTTTCGGCTTCCGGCGAGAACGCAACGATTGGCACCAGCGGGCGGTAGCGCGAAACCAGCCGCGCTGTAAACCCGCTGTGCGTAAACACCGCGATTAACTTCATGTGCAGCTCGCGCGAAGCGTGGCACACGAGTTCCGCCACCGTCCCTGCAACCTTCAACTGTTCCTGTGCCGCCGGCCGCGGAAATTCCTTGATACTCGCTTCCGCCTCTTCGATGACGCGGGCCATCATGTCAACGGCCTCCACGGGATATTTCCCCGTTGCGGTTTCCGCTGAGAGCATCACCGCGTCCGACGCGTCGAATATCGCGTTGGCCACATCGGAAGCCTCCGCGCGCGTCGGCCTCGGGTTTTCCGTCATGGATTCCAGCATCTGCGTCGCGGTAATCACGGGGCGCCGGAATTCTCTTGCCCGCGCGATGACTGTTTTCTGGACGACCGGCACGCGCTCCGGATTCATCTCCACGCCGAGGTCTCCGCGCGCCACCATCACGCCGTCGGCGACGCGAAGAATCCCGTCCAAGTTTTCGATCGCTTCCGGCTTCTCCAGCTTGGCGATCACGGGGGTGTCTTTCCCGGCGCGGCGAATCAGTTGCTTGGCCAGCAGCACGTCCTCCGGGCGGCGAACAAAACTGACGGCGATATAATCCGCCCCATGTTTCAGCGCGAACACCAGATCCTCACGGTCTTTCGGCGTCATCGCAGGAATGCGCAGCTTCACTCCCGGAAGATTGATCCCTTTGTGCTCCCCCAGCGCGCCGCCGTTCACGACCGTGCAAACAACTTGGCGGTCGCGCACCTGTTCGACTCGGAGCTCGATCAACCCGTCCGAAAGCAAGATGCGGTCGCCGCAGTGAACGTCTCTGGGCAACCGTGTGAATGTGGTATTCACCCGCGTCGAATCGCCCAGCACCTTTGCCGTGGTGATCACGAAGCGCTGCCCGGCACGGAGCATGACCGGCCCGCCCCCTGCCAGCGGTCCCGTCCGGATTTTCGGCCCTTGAAGGTCGGCCAGAATCGCGATTGGCTTTTCGTGTTCGCCAGAGGCCGCACGAAGCAACGTGATGCTCTTCGCATGCTCCTCGCGTGTGCCGTGCGAAACATTAAACCTTGCGACGTCCATTCCCGCGCTCAACAAGCGGTCAATCATCCGCGGCGAACGGCTCGCCGGCCCAATCGTGCACACAATCTTGGAGTGACGAAAACTCATGGTCTCTTCTGTGGGCAACTATTCTCGTCTGACCTTATTTTTCAGTGGATGGCCGTCAGAAACGACAGTCTTTTTTTTTCTTAATCTTTGCGAATTGCTTCCTTGCTGGCCTATCGCGCTACCGCAAATTCCGCGAGAACTCGCGCCAGCAAATCCACGCCTTTGTTGAAGGAGGCCAGCGGAATCCTCTCATCATCTCCGTGCATTCGCCGGAAGTCCTCATCGGTCAGCGGGAACGGAAGCAGGCCATAGGCTTGCACGTTGTGCAGCCGCAACTGGGCGGAATCGGTCGCTCCGGTGGACTGAAACGGCAGAACGGGCGCGTTCGAGAACTCTCTCTCGGCGACTCTTGTGATTGCGGCATAAAAATCCGACTCCAGGGAAGACGGCGGAGCCGCGAGCCCCGCGTCCGGCTGGATTTCAAAACGGATCTGCGGATCACTTACGAGTTTGGTCAGATCTGCCAGAAGCATGTTGACGGTATCTCCCGGCAGCAGGCGAATGTTCAGGATTGCCCGGGCCTCTCCGGGAATGACGTTCGCGCGCACGCCTGCGGAGAGCATCGTTGGCGCAATGGTATCCCGCATCATTGAGTTCCAAAGCGGGTTCGCGTCCGAAACCACTTTCTGCGCGTGCTCGCCGCGATCGGAAGCATCCAAAGACCGCATCCACTTCCCAATTTCATCGTCTTCGATGGCCGCAAGCTGTTCGAAATATCGCCGCGCAATCGTGGTGAAGTGCACCGGCGCGGAGTAGCCTCCGATTTTCACTATCGCCGAGGCCAGATGAACCACCGCGTTGTCCTTCGTGGGCCTCGAGGCATGCCCCGACGTCCCGCGGGCAATTACGGCAACGTTCACAGGCACTTTCTCACTCGCCTGTACCGCCACGTATTGTACTTTGCCGTTCTTCAACAAGACTTCGCCGCCTTCATTCAGCGCGAACCCCGCCGCGAATTTGTCCCAGTGTTTCGCGATCAGAATCTTGATGCTCGCGTCGCCGCCCTGTTCTTCATCCGCGGTGGCTAGGAAGATCACGTCGCGATTCAGGCGAACGTTCGCGCGCTTCAACGCAATGAACCCCGCCAGATTTGCGGCGAGCATCCCCTTGTCGTCGATCGCGCCGCGTCCATACAGATATCCATCCTTCATCACGGCGCCGAATGGATCGACTGTCCATTTCGACTTGTCCACTCCAACCACGTCCACGTGCGCCACAAGCAAAAGCGCCTTCGAAGGATCGGCCATCACACCACTCCGCAGCCGCGCCACCACCGCGCTCCGCCCGGGAGTCACCTCAAGAATTTCCGGCTTGATCCCTTCCTTATTCAAAATCCCGGCGATATACATCGCTGCCATCTGCTCATTTCCCGGCGGATTCGTCGTGTTGATCCGCACCAGATCCGCCAGCCAGCCTTGCGCTTCCCTTGCAATCGCCGATGTATCCCCAATCGGCGACGGATTTGAGGGAATCCCCGGCGCCGCCGGAGGCGCCACCTGCGCGGCAACCGGCATACTTGCGACCCCCACCAACGCTGCCGCTCCCGCCAAAACTCGAATGATGCGGTTCCAATTCACGAATCCACCCTCCTCGCTTTGTCTGCCGCCACGCGGCCGCCTCAGTAAACGTTTTGCATCGAATGTGCTTCATACTAACATGCAGGTGTGGGTGCCGGAGAGGGCCTTGGCGTTGCGTTGCCTGAATTCGACCGCTGCCGCGCCGCTACGTCGTCCATCCGGTAGGAGCCACTGCCAGTTTGGGTATTTCGAGCACGATCGAGGAGTGCATCATGAAAGCCTTTCTTTCTGCAGTTTTGCTCGCGGCTCTGGCGGCGGCTCTCGTTTGGCCGGTCGCTGAGTATCCCGTCTATTCCCAGGCACCGTCTGGACCACAGGGCGGCGCGCAACCGCAGCAGAAACCCGCTTCTCCGGCGCAGTCTCCCTCCACGCCCCAGCAGCCTCCCCAAGCCGGCGTTACCATCGCCGTCGATGTGCCCATCGTCACGCTCGACGTCGTGGCCACCACGCAGCACGGCGACATCCTCACCGGCCTCAAGAAAGAAAACTTTCGCGTCCTCGACGACGGCGTGGCTCAGACCATCACCAACTTCGGCGCCACCGAAGCCCCCATAACTATCGTCATGCTGATGGAATTCAGCAGTCGCGGCTATTACGAGTGGTTTGCATACCAGGCGAAGTATTGGGCTGACGCCTTCTTCCCCAACCTGCAGCAGAAGGACTGGGTCGCCCTCGTCACTTTCGATATGAAGACACGGCTCGAACAAGACTTCACACAAAACAAGGACGAAGTGCGCAACGCCATCTACCATCTTTATTTTCCAGGCTTCAGCGAATCCAACGTCTTTGACGCCATTCTGGAGACCGTTGACCGCCTGAAGGATGTCACGGGCAAAAAGTCTATCCTCGTCCTTGCCACGGGTGTTGATACGTTCTCCAAGCACACGCTCGACCAGACCATGAAGGAGCTTCGCCAGAGCGATGTCACCATCTTCGCCGTTGGCCTGGATCGGCCCTACATCAACTTCCTGGAATCCCGTGGGAACCTGGGTTCGCACTTGAATTATCTCCAGGGGGAAAATCAGCTTAGAACCTTTGCGCAGGAGACCGGCGGCTATGCCTGGTTCCCGCAGTTCGATGGCGAAATTCCCGGAATCTTCCGCGACGTTGCCGCTTTCCTTCGCCACCAATACAGTCTCTCCTTCTCGCCCTCGAATGGCGCGAAGGACGGTAAATTTCACAAGGTGAAGGTGGAGTTGGTCGCGCCCGATGGAGGTCCGCTGACGGTCGTCGACCAAAAGGGCAAAAAACAGAAGTACCAGGTCTACGCCCGTCAAGGCTATCAGGCTCCCAAAGGCGGCGTCGGCGACTGAGCAGGCTCGGCATCCGAAAACTGAATCTGAATTTGAAAAATTTCGCGGATTCAATCCGAATTTCTATTGTCAAATTCTGCTTTCCTCAGTACCCCCGTTCGAAATCGACGCGGTTGAACATGTCCCGCCCGTCAAACCATCGTTCCAGCAATTCCAACAATAGCGCAGTCTGGCGGTCCCAGAGCCGGTCGCTCACCCCGCTCGTATGGGGAGTGATCATCAAGTTCGGCGCCTTCCACAATGGACTCTCTGCCGGTAGTGGCTCGGTGTTCGCGACATCAAGGGCAGCGCCGCCCAATGCACCGCTTTCCAGCGCCCGGATAAGCGCCCCTTCGTCCAGCAGCGAACCGCGCGCGACGTTGATTAGTCTCGCCCCGCGTTTCATGTTCGCGATTTCTGCTGCGCCGATCAGCTGCTTTGTTTCAGCAGTCTCTGGCGCAGCGATCAATACGTAATCGGCCTCCTGTAAAGCTTCATGCAGGCTCGCCCTTGCAAAAATCTTCTCCACATGCGCGCCATCGCTTTTTCCCGAGCGCGTCACCCCCCGCACGCGCATATCAAAAGCCTTCGCTCGCTTTGCCACTTCACGCCCGATCGAACCGTAACCGACGATGAGAAGCACCCGTCCATTCAGTTCCGTCAGATGCTGGGGTTTGTCCCACAACTCCTGCTGCGACCATCGCGCGAGATCCTGCTGCCGCACCGCGTCCGGAAAATTTCGCGCCAGCGCCAGCAGCAGCCCCATGGTGTGCTCCGCCATAGGTACGGAGAAAATTCCGCTTGGGTTCGTCACCAAAATCTCTGAATCTCGCAGCTCCGGATACATCAACTGCGCCACGCCCGCCGCCGTCGAATGGATCCACTTCAGGTTCTTACCGTCCTTCAATTGCTCCGCGCGAAGCGAATAGCCGACAAAAATATCCGTGTCTGGAAGTTCCTCCGGCAAACGGTCGTAATTCTGCAGGTGGAGGACGCGCATCTCCGGCCATCGGTTTCGAATCGCCTCTGCCATCTCCGGCTTCGGCCGCCACTCCGTGAACGGGTGCCACACACAAATGACAAGCTTCGTCTCGGCAGGTTTCGTGCGATTCATTGGCAGATTACGGAACAATGCGCAAATCCGCGCCGGTCATGTCTGCTGGCCGTGGCTGGCCGAGCACGCCGAGGATCGTCGGCGCAATGTCGCACAGTGATCCCGCGGTCTTCAGCCGCACTTTGTCCGCGTCACTCACCAAAATGAACGGGACCGGGTTCGTCGTGTGATACGTGTGCGGCCCGCCGGTTACGGGATCGATCATCGTCTCCGCATTGCCGTGATCGGCGGTAATGATCCAAGCTCCGCCGCGCGGCTTGAGCGTCTGGAAAATTCGCGCCAGTCCCGCGTCCACGGCCTCGACGGCCTTGATGGCCGCTTCCAGCCTTCCGGAGTGCCCCACCATGTCCGCATTGGCATAATTCATGATGATGGCGTCGAATTCGTCCATCGCGATCGCCTTCACCACGGTGTCCGTGATCCCCGCGGCCGACATCTCCGGCTTCAAGTCGTACGTCGCCACCTTCGGCGATGGCACAAGAATCCGCTCTTCCCCTCCGAACGGCTTCTCCACACCACCATTAAAAAAGTAGGTGACGTGCGCATATTTCTCTGTCTCCGCGGTCCGCAGATTCTTGTACTGCACATCGGCGAACACCTGGGCCAGGATGTGCTCCAGCTTTTCCGGCGCAATCACGTACTTCAGCCACGGCCAGGTCTTTTCGTACTGCGTCATCGCCACGTAGAAAAGGTTCTTCGGCCGCTTCGCATCCACCATCTTGTCAAACCCGGGCTCCACGAGCGCTCGCGTCATTTGCCGGGCGCGGTCTGCGCGGAAGTTGTAGAAGATCACGGCGTCATCGTCGCGAATCAAGCCCACCGGCGGCGCCGATGGCGCGTCTCCGCGGGTGATCACCACCGGCTTCACGAATTCATCGGTGACGCCTTGCTCGTAGCTCCGCTGCAACGCGCCGATCGGATCGGGCGATTTCGTCTCTGCCTCCCCATGCACCAGCGCGCGATACGCCAATTCCACGCGCTCCCAGCGATTGTCCCGGTCCATCGCATAATAGCGCCCCACCAGTGTCGCAATTTCGCCGACGCCCAGCTCGCGCATCTTCTGCTGCAATTGCCGCACGTAGTCGCGCCCGCTGTTCGGCGGCGTATCCCGCCCATCCATGAAGCAGTGCACAAAGACTTTTTCTACCTTCTGTTGCTTTGCCATTTCCAGCAGCGCAAAGAGGTGATTGATGTGCGAGTGCACACCGCCGTCGCTCAGCAGCCCGAGGAAATGCAACTGCCGCTGTCTTCCGCGCTCCATCGCCTGCTGAAACAGCGGCACATTTTGCAATTGCTTGTTCGCGACCATCAAATCAATGCGCGTAATGTCCATGTGCACGATCCGCCCCGCGCCCATGTTCATGTGCCCCACTTCGCTGTTGCCCATCTGCCCTTCGGGCAGCCCGACGTACGGGCCCGACGTTTGAATCAGCGTGTTCGGGAATTTCTTGATCAGCTCGTCATACGCGGGCTTGCGCGCCAGCGCGACGGCATTTCCTTTCGTTTCCGCGCGGTAGCCCCATCCATCCAGCACCGTCAACACAATCGGCTTCGGTCGTTTTCTCATGGTCCTTTGCTTATGAATGTGACTTGACTTTCTTTGCGTGTGAACAGAAGACACGTATTATCGTGCAGCGAATTCGCGGAGCGCCGCCAGCAAACGATCGACTTCGCCGGCGGTGTTGTAATGCACCAGACCGACGCGCAAGACCCCGCCTTTTTGCTCGACCTCAAGGCGCTCCGACAGATTCAAAGCGTAGAAATTCCCGTCCCACGTGAAAATCCCGCGCTCCCCGAGAAATGTTGCGATCTCCGTTGGATTATGATTGCCCAGCCTGAATGAGAGCGTCGAGCAACGCTCCTCGAATCTCTGCGGATCGGTAATCCCGAAGATTCGCACTCCGCGAGTTTCCTGTAATTCCTGGACCAGCCGCACGAAAAGCTCCATTTCATGTCGATGCGTCGCGCGATACGCCGCACGCAGCGCCTCGCGACGGCCCTTCACCCCTGAATCGCAGCGTCGTCCGAGTTCCGCAAGGTAATCGACAGCCGCAGCAATCCCCGCGATCAACTCCTGCACCTGCGTTCCCGTTTCCCACCGATCCGGCAGCGTTTCCGGCGCCGGCCGCACCTTGTATGGCTTGAAACGCAGCAAATGTTCGCGCTTTCCGTACAGCGTTCCCATGTGGGGCCCGAAAAATTTGTACGGCGAGCAGACCAGAAAATCGCAATCGAGCTCCTTCACATCAATCAGCCCGTGCGGCGCAAAGTGCACCGCGTCGACAAACATCAGGGCTCCTGCGGCGTGCGCCAGCTTCGTGATCTCCGCGATTGGATTGATCGTCCCCACCATGTTCGACGCGTATCCCAGCGCAACCAACTTCGTCTTCGCGGTGATTTTGCGCTTCAAATCCTCCATATCCAGCGTGCAATCCTCTTCGAGAATGTCCACCGGGCGGATCACCGCGCCCTTTTCCTCCAGAGCGCGCCAAGGCGCGACGTTGGCGTCATGGTCCAGCGTCGTCACGACAATTTCGTCCCCCGGTTTCAATTCCCGCCCGATTGCCCTTGCCAGCGCAAACGTGATCGTCGTCATGTTTTGGCCGAACACGACTTCATCCGGAACGCAATTGAAAAAGTCCGCCATTGCCGCGCGTGCAGATGCAATCATCATGTCGTTGCGCCGGCTCGTCTCGAATGCGCCGCACGTATTCGCGTTCGCCCTCAGGAAATAATTCTGGATCGCGTCCGTCACCTGCTTCGGCACCTGCGTCCCCGCGGGCCCATCGAGAAACGCCGCTGTTTGCCCATTCACCTGCAGTTTCAGTGAAGGAAATTGCTCGCGCACCCAGGCAATGTCGAATGGTTTGGTTTCCGTTCCCTGCATCACTGGTGTGCTCATCGTATCTTCCCTAATGGCGATTGGCCTGAAGTCTCCGGACCGCTAGTTTCTCACAGCTAGGCCCTCTCGCGTGCGGCTAGCCTCCGTTCACGCGTGACTCTGCGCTAGGAACCAATTTGGCAGCGGTTTGCTTTCGCCCATCGTTCCAGCGTGGCTTTCTTGCGCTGCCTCTCGTGGTAGCATGAAAGAGTTGTCCCTCGCTCATGCCGATTTGGCGCCGGCTAAATCAAATGGGTGGCCGCGAAGCGGCTGGCTCCGCGCCGAGCTTCTCAATGAGGTGAATCGTGCCCGAAACCATTCCGCCAACCGAGCGCACGCGCGTGATGCGCGAGGCGCATCGTGGCGTCTACGACCGAGAAACCATTTACAAAACCCTCGATGAAGGATTCGTTTGTCACGTGGGCTTTGCCGTCGATGGCCAGCCGTACGTCATCCCCACGCTGTTCGCGCGCGTTGGCGAAGCGATTTATTTCCACGGTTCCGCCGCGAGCCGTATGTTGCGCAATTTGAGCGATGGGATTTCCGTCTGCCTCACGGTGACTCTTACGGACGGTCTCGTGCTCGCCCGTTCCGTTTTCAACCACTCGATGAACTACCGCTCCGTCGTCGCGCTCGGCAAAGCTTCTCTTGTCGACTCACCGGAAGAGAAACTTGAAGCGCTGCGGGCCTTCACCGAAAGAATCCTTCCCGGCCGGTGGAACGATGCGCGCCAGCCCAACGAAAAAGAATTGAAGGCCACAAGCATCCTTCGTCTGCCTCTGACGGAAGCGTCCGCGAAGATTCGCACCGGTCCTCCCATGGACGATGCCGCAGACTATGCGTTGCCAGTATGGGCTGGAGTGATTCCCCTACATCTAGCCGCAGGGACACCGATCCGCGATGACAAGTGCGACGCCTCGATTCCCACTCCGGCGTACGCCACGCATTACAAGCGCTAAATTCCTAGCCTCACTTGCGGGGCGCAACGTGCCGCGCCCCGCCAAGATGCATTCATTTCGCCGCCGACAATTTCTGAGCGGCGGAGGAAATGAGCGCAGCCTCATCCTCCAGTACGTGTGCGACGACAACAATCGCGTCGTCGGCCCTCTTCCATTGTTTTTGCTCGATGGCTTCGCGAACCGCCGGCACCGTTTTCGCGGCGTACCCGGTGTAGAAGCCGGGAGCGTAAAGCTGGTGCTTGAACCACGGGCGATTGGGTAAGCCTTCGGCAGTCGTGAATTTGCGCTCACTTTCAATCAGCATCTTGTTCACCTGGACGAGCGAAGCGGAAGCCAGCGCCGCGCCGCCATTGGCGCTCGCTTGCTCGAGAGCTTTGTGGTATTCGCCCGCGCTGCGCGTGAGGGCCTCCACGGCGTTTTCCATCGGCGCGAAGTTCAAATGCGGGGGAACAGCTTCTACGGCGGGCGCAACCAGCGGCCGCTTCGGATCGTTCGTGGCTTTGAAAACGCCCTCCTCAATCTCACGGTTGCGCTCGCGAATGTCGTCCTGCGTTTTCTGCGAGAGCGTTTTCAGTTCCTTCAAATACGCCTGCACTGTGTCCGCAAGATCACTAAACTCAAACGGAAGCAAGTCCGCGTCGGCCAGACGCATTACCGCCGTACCGCCGGTCTGCGCGAGCGCGCGCCCGTACACAAAGTCCGTATCGCTGAAATGGGTGAACCAGTAAAAATCATCGTAGATGGAGTGATAGATACCGCCGCCGTCTTCCCCACCGAATCCGATATTGAGCGAGGCCACACCGTCGTGCTGCAGGAAGGCGGAGTAGTCGGAGCCCGAGCCGAGCGCGGGGATGCGAAGATCGGTGCGCTTGCGAATTTCCTCGCGTTGCTCCGCCGTTTTGGCGATAGCAATCTCTCGAAGTTGCCGCCGCTTCCAAGCGCTGAGCTTGGTCTCTGGATCTGGTATTTCGCGCCAGATATCATTGCTGAATTTTTCCAGCGTGTGGGACCCTTCAATGTCGAGATAGCCGCGCCCGTTGGAGTCGGAATTGATGTACGCGACGCCGTGCGCGCGCAGTTCATCGTAGTGCTGTTCCGCCCATTCTGTTGAGCCAAGGAGTCCTGGCTCCTCTCCGTCCCACGCGCAATAGATGATGGTGCGTTTCGGCTTCCACCCGGATTTGACCAGTTGACCGAGAGCCCGCGCTTCTTCCAGGACGGCGATCAATCCGGAAATTGGGTCCTCCGCTCCGTTCACCCAAGCGTCATGATGATTGCCGCGAATCACCCATTCATCTGGAAATGTCGAACCCGGAATTCTCCCGATGACGTCGTAAGCCGGCTGGGTAGCCCAATTCGATTTCACTTTGAGGTGCACCTTCGCAGCACCAGGGCCAACATGGTAGGTAATGGCGAGCCCGCCGCGCCATCCCTCCGGAGCGACCGGCCCGGTAAGAGCCGCAAGCAGCGGCTGCGCATCAGCATAGGAGATCGGCAGCACTGGAATTTTCGTGATGGTGGGGGCCTCTTCGA
>QHYF01000064.1 GCA_003224075.1 Acidobacteriota bacterium | reverse complement strand
AACTTCCTGGAATGCGTGCGCTCGCGCCGCAAGCCAAATTCCGACATTGAGACCACGCATCGCTCGACCAGTGCGCCTCACGTGGCCAACATCGCCTTCAAAGTCGGACGCAAATTGCGCTGGAACCGCGACGACGAGCAGTTCTTGAATGACCCCGATGCCAACAAGCTGCTCACCAAGCAGTACCGCAAACCCTGGAATCTGATCTAGCCGTGCGTGAGCCCGTGAGCGAGCAGTTCGCCGTGTGCAAGCCCGTGCGCAGTTGTGCGTATTGGCCAGAACTGCCGCCACACCCACCCGTCATTTCGAGCGAAGCAAGAAATCTTTCTTCGCTTTTCCTGGGTTCGCAGCGCCCGCATCCCTGTCAGCTTCTTGCCTTCCCCAATTTCCATTTTCTAATTTCCTCGCCATCAAATCACGACAACCAGGTTCCCCTCCATACTCTTGTCCGGCAGCAATTCCGCCACGGTCCGGTCCATGGTTCCCAGCTTCCCCTTCTTGTGCCGGGCCAACCCCAGCAAATAGGCATCAGTCACTTGCTGGTGCCCGCTCAACCGCCCTGCGAACGGCCAGACCGCCGTAACCAAGTCAATCTCGTCCGCCCAGAATTGGTGTGCCTTATGCCTCACATTCGCGGCAAGCAGGTTGACCGCTTCCTTCGGCGTCACCGCGTCTCGCGAGAACGCCGGATTCGACACGATCCTCACAAACGCCGCTTGCGTGAACGGGCATGTGGCCCACCCCGCGCCCGCATTCTGCCCGAACCAGCTTTGCGCCCGCTTGTGGCCTTCATGCGCGGGCCATAGCAGCGCGATCAGCACATTCGCGTCCAGCAGAACCGCCGTCATTTCTGCTCCGCATCCAGCTCCCGGACTTTTTTCGTCGTCACCCGCGGAGATTCCGGCGGCAAATCAAACACCTGCACTCCGTTCACTTCCTTCGTGGGCCGTGGCACCGTCAAGGCGCGCTGCACCAGGTCGCTCACCGCTTCTCCCAGAGTCAGCGATCGGCTCGCCGCATACCGCTTCACCAACCCCAATACGTCATCATCTAACGACAGTGTAGTTCTCATAGCAACAATTGTGCCTAGAAATGAGGATGATGTCAAATCGCGCAACAGACATCACTTGTATAAATTGATGTCCTGGCCCCATCCGTCATTCTGAACGCAGCAGGCCGCCTCTCTCTTCCGCGTTCGCTCCCGCGAACGCGTCGGCCCGCGGACGTGAGGAATCTCTCTGCAATCCATCCACGCCTTCGCGCTGCTGGCCGGAATCTATCCCGACACCCTTCAACCCGCCCCGTGGGCGTTCAACCCTCAATTTCGCCCGTTCCCTGCGAAATACTTAACCAATCGATACTGGCATGCTATGCTTGCCTGTGTTTATCGCTCACCGTCCGTGCATTTGCCCCGCCCCACGACCGCTCGCTGTGTGGCGTTTACCCCGCCTGCCCCGACTTGATCGCGGACACGTTCGCGCCAGCCCGGATTTCCTTACTTCGCTACCTCTTCGCGTCATTCCTCTTACTCATCGGCTCTTTCTTTTCATGCGCTTGCGCACTCTTTCATTTTCCGTAGCCTGTAAGCCCTTTGTTTGCCACTCTTACCAAAACAACCGGGGTGTGGCCCAACTCTTCCCATTTTGGAACGAGGCACTCGCCACTCATCTCTCTCCAATGTATTTAAGTTCTTTCTTTTCAGACTATTCCGCACTCTTTTGCACGCATGAAAAACACAACCCTTTTATTTTCATGCAATTCCGAACTCTTTGCGAAAAACACCCGGGGGGTGGGAGGGTCAATTTGATGCATATCCGTCGCTCCCATCGGCACGGGCGGAGTCTCGGTCGCAACTACCTCTCTGACTCCGTCTCCGTGAACTCTGTGTTCTCCGCGGTCCCTGTGTTAATCCCGATTCGTTGCTCTGCGCTGCTCTTCCACGGGTCACGGAACACACCGGTCACTGCCATCCCCGATGTCGCCAGTGCTATCATCAATCCGAAACGAGGGATATTCCGCTATGACTGATGAGCGCTCCGCTTTCGCCACCGTCGAAGAAGCCGTCGAAGAGATTCGCCAGGGCCGCATGATCGTCCTGGTTGACGACGAGGACCGCGAAAACGAAGGCGACCTCGCCATGGCCGCCGAAAAGATCACGCCCGACGCCATCAACTTCATGGCCAAGTACGGCCGCGGCCTGATCTGCCTTCCGCTCGCCGAGGAGCGCTGCGACGAGCTTCACCTCCCGCTTATGTCGCCGATCAACACTTCCGTCCACGGCACCGCTTTCTGCGAAGCCATTGACGCGCGCCTTGGCGTCACCACCGGCATCAGCGCCTCCGATCGCGCCATCACCATCCTTGCGGCCATCGATCCGAAAACCAAGCCGCAGGATCTCGCACGTCCCGGCCACATTTTTCCGCTGCGCGCCCGCACCGGCGGCGTTCTCGTTCGTGCCGGCCAGACGGAAGCTTGCGTGGACCTCGCACGCATCGCCGGATTAAGCCCCGCCGGAGTCATTTGCGAAATCATGAATGAAGACGGCACCATGGCCCGCGTGCCCCAGCTCATCGAATTCTGCAAAGAACACAACTTGAAGATGCTCACGGTGGCCGACCTCATTCGCTACCGCATGCAGCACGAACGCTACGTGCGCCGCGTCGCTGAAGCCGTTCTTCCCACGCGCTTTGGCGAATTCCGGATGATTGCCTACTCCAGCGACGTCGACCACGACCAGCACATCGCCCTCGTTCGCGGCGACCTTTCCGGACGCGCGCCCGCCCTCGTGCGCGTCCATTCACACTGCCTCACCGGCGATGTTTTCGGATCCACCAAGTGCGACTGCTCCGAGCTTGTCTCCCGCTCGCTTGCCGCTATCGCCAAGGAAGACCGCGGCGTTTTCCTCTATCTTCACCACACCGGGCGCGGATTCTCCGTGGATGCCGCGGAAGAACCCGGCACGCTTCCGCAAATCCATTTCCACAAGCGCGGGCAATTGGATCGCGAGCCGGCCCGCCAGCGCCTGGTCCAGCACGAGAGCGGCATCGGCGCGCAAATCCTGATCGATCTCGGCCTCAAGGACATCCGTGTCCTCACCAATCACCCGAAAAAAGTCGTCGCCCTCGAAGGCTACGGCATCCGCATCGCCGACCAGGTTCCCCTGCGCATCGAACAGCCCAAGCCCACCCACCAAACGCTATGAACCAACACCCTTCATTGCGAACGGAGCGAAGCACAGTGATCGAAGATTCCGGCCCCGTCGGAAGGAATCTCTCTCACGGTTTGTCTGGCGGCTTGTGTGCAGCAGGAGCCGGCTTCGCCGATGGAGGCATGTTCTTGGGTGTGCCTGGCTTACCGACCGTCAAATATTTGCGCATTTTGTCCAGGCGCTTCTTGCCGATGCCGCGGATGGCCAGCAAATCATCGACGCTCTTGAACGCGCCGTACGATTTGCGCATCTGCAAAATCTTTTCCGCGGTCGCCGGTCCAATCCCGGGCACCTTCTGGAGTTCTTCCGAAGTCGCGGTGTTCAGGTTTACCGTCTTCAGCGGCGGCTTTTTCTTTGCGGCACAGTGCACGGCGACAACAGAAAACACAAGAATGGCGAGGAATAAGAAGCGGATCGTTAATGGCCGCGTCGCCACCGCAAGAATATTATAGTTCCAAAAATTACAAAAATGAATAACCAGAGCGCAATCACGACGCCAATCTCAATTCTATCCCGCCTCGGAGAATGCGTGTCCTTCTTCCATTCGCTTTCTTCATACTCCCGCAGTTGGCGATCAAGAAGGCGCCAAGCTACAAAACTGATCCCTGTCAGAACAAGCAGCACAATTCCGAAAACGCTTTGTCCTGCGCCCAAAATGTACAGGAAACACCAGAGAACACCGAAGAAAGCAGCGGCCAGTGCTGCAAAGAGGCGGAATTGCTCGCCATTGATGAACATCCAATACCGGAGGAGTCCGTCTTCCGGTCTGATTTCATCGTCAAAATCGTCTTCCCGCTTTTCCCTTTCTTCCTCCAACGGATTACTCCAGGCGTTTGCCCTGGGCGTCGTAGACTTCAAGTTCACCGAAGAGCGCCGCCTGCGCTTCGATTTGCGCGCGGTCGCCAACCACGACAACCTGCATGTTTGGTGAATCCAGATATTTCCTTGCTGTCGCCAGGAGATCTTCGGGTGTCACCGCGCGCACTTTGCCGCGATACGCTTCCAGGTAATCGTCCGGCAATTCGTGCAGCGCGACCGTGGAGAATTGCGACAACAGTCCGTCTTGTGTCGCCAGCCCCATCGAAAAGACGCCGCTCACATAATTCTGCGCGTCCGCCAGTTCCGCTTCCGGCACCGGCAACGACCTCAGCTTGTCCATCTCATAGAAAATTTCCGTCAGCGATGCCGCCACGACTTCATTGCGCACGGCCGCGGAAACCGAAAAATATCCGTGCTGCCGCAGCGCATGCACGCCGCTGCGCGGACTGTAGGTATAGCCCTTCTCCTCGCGAATATTCATGACGAGCCGCGAATTAAACGCTCCGCCGTACAAACTGTTTGTCAGTCCCAGCTTCACCCAATCCGGGTGCTTCCGTGTGATCGCATGGCATCCCGCGAGAATCTGCGTCTGCACCGCGCCAGGAAAATGCACCAGATAAACGCGCCTGCCCCGCGGCTCGGGCGGCGCCGCTGCCGCTCTCGATTCCGGCTTCTTTCCGGTCCACCCGCCGAATACTTTCTCGGCGGTCCTCAGCATCTCCTGCGATTCGAAATCGCCGACGAGCAGCAACAGCCCGTTTTCCGGCGTGTAAAACTCTCGGTAAACCAACTGCAAATCTTCGCGCTTGTAGGCGGCCACTTGCGCTTCGCTCGGCGAGACTTGGCCGTAGGGGTGCGCGCCAAACAAAACTTTGCGCAACTTCTCGCTCGCCAGAAAACCCGGCTGCGTGCGCTCCAACTTCACTTCTTCCAGCTTCTGGCGGCGTTCGCGTTCGAATTCCGCCGCGGGAAAGGCCGCTTCCCGGGCCAAATCATTCACGATTCCGAGGAGCGGTTCCGCGAATTCCGACAAACCGGAAAAAGAAATCGCGCTCGTATCCGAGCCCGCGCTGGAGGAAAGATCCGCGCCAATGCGCCGCAAATCTTCCTCGATCTGCCGGCTCGCGCGGTTTGCCGTTCCAGTTCGAACGACGGTTGCCGTCATTCCCGCCAAACCCGGAGCACGATCCGCGGCCGCCGCGTTGCCGGAGCGGAAAAACAGTTCGCCATGAAACTTGGGGATCGAATGGGATTCCGCGAGAATGACTTCCAGACCGTTCGAAAGCCGCGCCTTGGTCCGCTTCGGCCACGTCACCGCGCGCTCCGCCGCAAGCGCGGGCGCTCCCCGAGGCACTTCCACCGTGCGTGTCGCCATCACGCTGCCTCCTTCGCGCTCGCATCGGCGGGTAAACCTGCCTTGGCCGGCGTGCGAAAAACGATCGCGCGCTTTTCTTTTCGCAGATATTTTTTCGCCGCCGCGTGGATTTCTTCCCGCGTTACCGCGAGAAATCCATCCAGGATGGCGTTCACGAGTTGCGGTTCGTCATCGAACAAAGTGAAGCAAGCGAGCAGGTGCATCAAGCCGTATTTCGGCATGTATCCGCCGCTCCCGCCTTCCAACGTGGCGTAATAATCGGAGCGCCACTTCACCTTCAGCTGTTCCAGTTCGTCCGCGCTGATCCCGTTTTCTCGCGCTTCCTGGATCACGGCATCAAACGCCACCAGCGCCGCTTCGCTGGAATACTCCGGCTTGTGGAGGATGCGCGTGGTGATTTGAGTGGGTCCGTTGTAACCGAAAAGATCCCCGATGCCGCCGTCGGCCTCGAGAGCAATCTGCTTTTCCAGCACCAACTCACGGTACATTCGTCCGGCTCTTCCACCGTGCAGGGCTTGATCCAGAAGGGCCATCGCGCACCAGTCCGTCGTCCGCCGTTTGGGCATCAAGTATCCAATGGCCATCGCCGGCAAGGTCCCGAATTTCTCTTCAACACTACCGCGGCGCTCCTCCGACTGCTCCGGCTCCGTTGGATCGCCAAATGGTGGAGGCGGTCCCGCGGGGATATCGCCAAAATATCTTTTCGCCAGCGCGATGCCTTCTTCTGCCTTCACGTCTCCGAGCATCAGCAGCACGGCGTTATTCGGCACGTAATAGGTTTTGAAAAAGGCCTGCACGTCGGCCAGGTCCGCGGCATCCAGATCGGCGAAATCTCCATAAAAATTGTGGGCGTTGGCCCAGTTTCGAAACGCCACCGGCGGCATGTCCAGCCACGGGAACCCGCCGTAAGGCTGGTTCATGACGTTGACGCGGACTTCTTCCTTCACAACGTCACGCTGGTTTTTCAGATTCTCATCATCTACTTTCAGGGCGCGCATGCGGTCGGCTTCGAGCCACAACACGCGCTCCAGCGCATTGGAAGGCACGGCCTGGTAATAATTCGTCACATCGTAGCTCGTCGAGCCGTTCAGCAGGCCTCCGCTGGAATTGATCAACTTGATGTGCTGGGTCTTCGGCGCGTTGGCGGAGCCCTGGAACATCATGTGTTCGAACAGATGCGCAAACCCGCTGCGTCCCCGCGGTTCGAGCCGGAATCCGATTTTGTAGTACACGCCCACGGTGACGACGGGTGCGATGGTGTCCGGCGCGATGACTACCTTTAATCCGTTCGGCAGGGTCTCGCTTTCAACAGCAATCTGCAGTCGTTTCACGCGTTGCTCCCCATGACCTTGGTTTTCGTTTTCCGCTGCACCGAAACATTTTTCAGCTCGGCCAGCATACCAGCGACACCCTGCGCCAGCACCCGCGCTGCCAGCCCGTTGAGCGCGTCATAAGCTTCCGCAAATTCCTCCGGCGAATCCCGGAGGGCCTCCAAATGCGCCTTAACCACCTGATAATCGCCGCGCGAAAGCGGTCCCGTCCAGGCCGCCCGGGGGCCCAGCCTCTCGAAATTCTCGAGAACTTGCCGAGTCAACGGCAACAATGCACGCACAGCTTCGCTCCGCCTCATGCCGAGCGAAACAAGCAACTGCGTGGCCGCTTCCTCGACCGCGAGCACGTGCCCGGCGGCCATCGCCGCTGCCGCGTGATACAAAACTTTCTTGTCTCCGGTAATCCGCACAGGCGATCCGCCAAGCGCTCGCGTGATCTGCCGCGCGACTCGCACCGCCCGCGCATCTCCTTCGACCGCAAAAACCTTTCCCGCGAGCGAAGGCACGGCGACTCCGCTGAAAGATTGCAACGGATGCATCGACCCGACCGCCGCACCGTGTTCCTGCGCGCCGTGGAGCACGCGAGAGTCCAGCGCGCCGCTGGTGTGCAGCACGACTTTCCCGTGCAATTCTTCGGCACCAATGCGCGCAAGTTGCTGAGCAACTCCCGGGATTTCGTCATCCGGCGTGGCGATCAGAATGACCGGCGACGCCAGGATCTGCCGGGTCATTCCAGCGCACGGCTTTCCAGCTCCGATGAATCGAACGGCACGGCGCGCACTCGCCTCGCGGCGTGTAACGACGCAGCCGATCTTCCACCCCAGTTCGCGCAAACGGCGCCCCAGCGCGCGCCCCACGCGCCCGGCTCCGATGATAGCAAGGTTATTTTCCATCCGGTGGTAGCATAACCTGAGGGTAACGCTGACAACAATTTTTATGCGTCTTTTGAAACTGGCGCCCTACGGCATCATTTGGCGGGACACGTTCTATCCGCTCGACGAGCTAAAGCGTGGCGGCGTTCAGCTGGCAGCATCCGCGGGCGCCTGCGACGCCGCTGCTTCACGGGAAAACAATCCTGCCAAGTCCTTCTGCTTGAGGGTGCGGAGGCGGTCGCGCAACTGCGCCGCTTTTTCGAACTCAAACTTCTTCGCCGCCTCGCGCATCTGGGTCTCGAGCTGTTGGAGCATTTCGGCGAGTTGCTTTTCGCTCTTGATATTTGCGGCGGCGGCATCGAGGCTGACGTCGTCCAGGGGAACGGTCACGTAATCGGCTTCAACGATCTTGGCAAGCTCCATGTCCACCGACTTGATGATCGACATAGGGGTAATGTTGTTTTCTTTGTTGTAGAAGATTTGCTTGGCGCGACGCCGGTTGGTTTCATCGATGGCCTGATTCATCGAATCCGTGCGGCGATCGGCGTACAAGATGGCCCGGCCTTCAATGTGGCGCGCGCAGCGCCCCACGGTCTGAATCAGCGAGGTCGCGCTGCGCAGATACCCTTCCTTGTCCGCGTCTAAAATGGCCACGAGCGAAACTTCCGGCAAGTCGAGTCCCTCGCGCAACAGGTTGATTCCGATCAGAACGTCAAATTCGCCGCGGCGCAAATCGCGCAAGATTTTGATGCGGTCCAGTGTTTCGACTTCGGAGTGCAGATAGCGGCACCTGACACCGATCTCCGAGAAATATTCGGACAAATCCTCGGCCATGCGCTTGGTCAGAGTGGTGACCAGGACGCGTTCGCTCTTCTCCGCGCGCACGCGAATTTCTTCGAGGAGATCGTCCACCTGTCCTTTTACGGGTCGAATTTCCACCTGGGGATCCACGAGGCCGGTCGGACGAATCACCTGCTCGACGATCACGCCGCCCGCCCTCGTCAGCTCATAAGGCCCCGGCGTCGCCGAGACGTACAGCACCTGGTTCATGCGGTGCTCGAATTCCTCGAACGTCAGCGGGCGATTGTCGAGGGGCGAGGGCATGCGAAATCCATAATCCACCAGCGTTTGCTTGCGCGAGCGGTCACCGTGAAACATGCCGCGCACCTGCGGCACGGTTTGGTGTGCCTCATCGATGAACATCAAATAATCGTTCGGCACGTAGTCGAGCAGCGTTGGCGGCGCTTCGCCGGGCAAACGCCCGCTCAGGTGGCGCGAGTAATTCTCGATCCCATGGCAGTAGCCGATGGTGCGCATCATCTCGATGTCAAACATGGTCCGCTGCACGACGCGCTGCGCTTCGACGAATTTGCCTTGCTTCTCGAGTTCCTTCTTCCACCACCAAAGCTCTTCCTGAATGCCGACGATGGCGCGGTCGCGCTGTTCCTGCGGCATCACGTAGTGCGTTTTGGGATAGATGGGCACGCGCGATAAATCTTCCTGTCCCGCGCGCACTTCCCCGGTCAGGGGATCAATCTGGCGCAGAGCATCGATCTGATCGCCCCACATCTCGATGCGATAACCCTGGTCTTCGTAAGTGGGATAAATCTCGATCATGTCACCGCGAACGCGGAAGGTGCCGCGGCGCAAGTCCTCGCCGCGATCGTATTGAATATCAACCAGCCTACGAAGCAGCGCCTCGCGGGAGGTCTGCTGGCCTTTTTCCAGCATGACGAGCATTCCGTAGTAGGCTTCCGGCGAACCCAGTCCGTAAATGCAGGAAACGGAGGCGACGATGACGACGTCGCGGCGCTCGAAAAGGGAGCGGGTGGCGCTCATGCGGAGCTTGTCGAGTTCATCGTTGATGGTGGCTTCCTTGTCGATGTAAATGTCCGCGGAGGGAACGTAAGCTTCGGGCTGGTAGAAATCGTAGTAACTGACAAAATATTCGACGGCGTTTTCCGGGAAAAATCCTTTGAACTCGTGATAGAGCTGAGCGGCAAGCATCTTGTTGTGCGCGAGGACCAGCGCGGGGCGGTTGGCCTGTTCGATCAGCTTGGCCATGGTGAAGGTCTTGCCCGAGCCCGTTACGCCAAGCAGCACCTGATGCTTTTCACCGGCTTCCAGGCCGCGATAGAGCTGCTCGATCGCCGCTGGTTGGTCCCCGCGCGGTTGGTAGTTGCTGTGCAGCCTGAATTTCATGAGGAGGGTCTCCTGCAGCTCCGCCGGCCGCTGCCGAAACTTTCATTATACTCCGGCAGGCAAACTCCCGCTCTTTATTGAAGAAAAACTCTGGCGGTTTCGACTCACGGACGATTGAGCGGCGTCTCTGATATCAACAGGATTTCCGAATGGCTCTTGGCGTCAACGTTGTAGTGCACGCGGTTCGAGCCATCCGCCTTGGCGACCACCACATCCATGAATTGATTGGCCTCTTCGGTCGCGCGCACGACCAGGCCCGTCGTCAGCGAAATGTAGGTGATGTTTTCGTTCTTACCTTTCGCGGTTCCCGTTGTTTTCAGCTCATGGAGCTTGAAGTCTTCCGGGGTCGCATCCTTGGGCGACGATTTCTGTTTCAATGTGGCGGTGGTCAGCAGCACCGCGCAAGTATCGGGAGGTCCACTCGAGGCCGAGACTTCTCCCAAGATCGAGAGTTGACGCGCGTGGCATGGCTCATCTCTCACGTACGCCGAGTCGCGCGCCCAGTTCAGGCCGGCAACCGGCGCGGCAGCTTGCTCCACCTGCTCGGACTTCCATTTTTCGCCGACTTTCAAGCCGTCTGCGGGGAGCACCCACGCCAGCGCAAAACGCGCCACCCATTCCTGCCAGGCCTGCTGCTGATCGGGAAAGAGAGTATCCAGACCTTTCACTTTTTCCACTGAGCCGTCGGGAGAGATCGTAAATTCGATGCTTTTGCCTTGCGGGTCCACGCGCTGCCGATCCCAATCGGGTTTCTTGTCGCCAGGTCTCTTCAGCCACACACCAGAGTCCAGAGTCAGAAATTCGGCGCGCGCGTGCATCACAGGTTTGGCGCCTTGCTGCTGCACGTCCAATATTTCGATCCGCAGCAATCCGTGAGCATCCGTCTGCGCGGCATTGGGCACCATGGGCGCCACAACGTTGCTTTCGGTTTTTACGGTTTTGTCGGTGCGGTAGCGAATGAGATAGATGATGGTTTGTCCAGAATGCAATTTGGGGAGCAGGTTGACGCGTTTGTCGCCGGCACCAGCGGTGAAAACCGCAAGAACAAACATTCCGGCGGTCAGTTGTAATTTGCGCTTCATTGCAGATGCCGCGGTTTCCAAAGGATCCGGAGCTTTTTCTGTGAACGATTCCGGTAGATAGCTAGATGTTTATTTCTCCGGAGACTTTAAGTGGCGGTCAAAGAAATCGCTTGCCGCGTGATAGGCCGCCAGCCAGTCCCGGTGCAATAGAAAGTCGTGGACTTCATCGGGGAAGACGAGTTGTTCGATCTCTACGCCTTTTTCGCGGAGGCGCGCCACAAGGTCCACGGTTTGCGTGAAATAGACGTTGCGATCGTCGTCGCCGTGAATGAACAGGACCGGCGACTTCCAGGTATTCACAGAAGTAACAGGCGAGGAATCGTGCGCCAGCTTGTTCAGCTCCGCGGGGATATTTTTTCCGTCCCAGTTGTCCGTGGGCCAGTCATGCACGCCGTGCAGATCCACGCCGGCCACAAAAATGTCGGAATTGCGCCCCAGGCCGAGCGCGGTCAGATAGCCTCCGTAACTACCACCCCATAATCCGATGCGCTTTGCGTCCACGTCGCTGCGGCTCTGCAAGTATTTTCCCGCTGCTACGACGTCCTGATATTCGGTGGCGCCGCGGCCCGCGCGGCCGGGGGCTTCGCGAAACGCGCGACCGTAGCCGATTCCGCTGCGGTAATTCAAGGCCAGTACGATGTATCCGCGGCTCGCGAGATACTGATTCATCGCATAGGAATTCGAGTAGTAGTACATGTAGTGCCAGCCGAGGAGCATCTGCCGGATCGGGCCGCCGTGCAGAAAAATCACGGCCGGGCGCTTTTCGCCGGGCTTCAATCCCGCTGGCACAAACACCTGCGCATGCAATTCGAGGCCGTCGGTCGATTTGAAGATGGCCTGCTGTAGCGCGACCAAGCGGTCCGAAGGAAAATCCTTGGGCCAAGTCTCCGGCGCCAACGCAGGCATCGAGCTTGCCCCAAAATGGCTAACCACGGCTCTCGCCGGATGCGTCGCATCGGAGGCCAGATAGGCGAACGTCTGGCCGTCACTGAGCATCACCGGACGCCACTCGATCCCCTCACCACGCGTCCATTGCTCGGGATGACCTGCAGTGACCTTTACATTCCATAGATGCCGACGGTCGATGTCGCCACAATTCGAATTGAAAAGGATCGCGCTCTTGTCCGGAGTGAATGACCATTGCTCGACTTCGCAATTGCCTGGTGTCAGCAGCTTCGGGGTTCCGCCATCAGCGGGAAGCGCATACAAATGCTGCCAGCCATCTTCCTCCGAGGCGATCACCAGTTGATTGTCCGCGGCCCAGTTGATTACGTCGCCACCCGTGTCGCGCGCCATGGATGGATACGAACCCTGAGGCACCGC
>QHYF01000063.1 GCA_003224075.1 Acidobacteriota bacterium | reverse complement strand
GCGATTCGAACGGCTTTCGAAGTACGCCCACGATACCGGAGGGGACGTTTATTACGGATTGAAGAGCCGGGCGATGGAGGAGCTTTACGCCAGGGTCACGGAAGAAGCGCGCAACCAATACACCCTGGCGTACGCGCCCGCGGGGACGGACCGCGGCGCGGAGTATCATTCTATCGAGGTCCGCGTAAAGCGCGAGGGTCTGACCATCCTGACGCGCGAGGGCTACTATGCGGGAGCCACGCCGAGGTAGAGGCCTTTTTCACTTTGGATGTCGAAATCTCTTGACTCCAGCGAAGACCGCTCGTATATGAAATGAACGGCGGGTGGTTGGCGGTGACGCCCGGCATCTGCTCAGTCTGAGAAGGAGATCGAATGAAGAAAAAGGCGAAGAAGGACGAGAAAAAGGCCCCGAAAAAAGGGAAGTAGGACCTCTCCAAACAAGATTCGAAAGATCAAGGCGCTCCGGCCGGGTCGGGGCGCCTTTGTTTTGTGCCTGCGGAGCGTGTCAGGACGGAATTCCGTCAGGATTTGACTGTTGCTGCTGTTCCAGTCGTCCCTTCGACCCCCTCGAGCGCGCGTTCGCGGAGATAAAGAAAGAGCGGGAGCCCAAACGAAACGCCAACGGCGCACAAGCCGAGAATCGGTAGCCACAGGAGGCTCATGCCGAGGCGTTTGCCTTCGCTGCGCACAAACCCCACAAGGACCACGCCGGAGACTAAAACGTCCCATCCGAAGAATGCACCGATGCGGTTGGCGAAGAGTTGCCGTACGAAAAACTGAGCGTTTAACCCGTTCTCGACGAGCCAAGGGACAAACTGTGAGTAGGGGAGTACAGTTCCGAGAATGCAAAGGAACAAGTAAGCATTTTTTCGATTCACTTGGCCTCCTCTCGTTGGCATCGCTCCGGGGGAACAATTGAAAGAATTCCGCTGTGTTCGCTTAAGGGCTCAGGGCCTCTTCATGCGCCGGGCAGATGGGCTTGTAGGCGCAAGAGCGGCAGATGAAACCCGGATTGGGAGGAAATTCCCCGGCTCGAATGTCAGCGGCAGTTTCCTGCACGATCTTCTGAGCCTCGTCGAGCTGCTTTGAATCGCGGGTGCTCACCTGGATCTGGTTGTTTTGCAGATAGTGAAAGACCAGGCGGACGGGGTTCCATTCGAAAATCTCTTTCGCGGCGAGCGCGTAGAGACTGAGTTGCAGATCTTTCTTCGCGTCAGCATCCTTTTTCGGCTTGCCTGTCTTGTAGTCGACGATCTCGACATCTTTCGTCTTTTTCACCGCAGAACCGTCATCGCGCGCTAGCGAATTCACCTGGTCCATTCGCCCGATGATGGTTACGTTGTTCTCCAGCGGCAATTCGAAACCCTTTTCCTGCTCCAGCACTCGCGGGGGCGCCTCCATCACCGCGGTGTAGAACGCACGAAGCTGCTCAACACCGTCCTTTTTGTATTCTGCCTCCTGATATTCGTCCTCGAATCCTACGGAACGCCATTCCATCTCAAAGAGCCGCTGCAACTCTTCGAATGGGAGCTTGTTGCCTCTGCGGAGCTCGCTGACGAAACGCTTGATGGTGCCATGCATGATGCTGCCGAAACTCAAAGTGGCTTTTGGGCCTTCTTTCAGCGACCAGAGGTATCCGAACAAATACCGCTGTGGGCAGGTGCGATAGCCATTCACCGCCGATGGGCTCAACGTGAGCGGCTCCGGCGACCGCGGGTAGAAGCTCTCGGCCCATTCCGCAATCCTGCAGAAAATCTTCGGGGGAGCCGGTGAAGCGGGGAAGAGTTGCGATGGGGTTGCCGTCGAAGGGCTTTTTGCAGCGGCAGGCTCGCTTGCAGGCGGCAACTTCGGCATCATCTGGCGGACGTCTCTGCGCTTCACCGCCGGGTCCATCACGATGTCTTCGATGAAGGTGGAAACCTTGCCTTCTTTATCGGTGAGCGTGGTCAGGGTCAGGCGCTCTTGCGCGCGGGTGAGCGCAACGTAGAACAGGCGGCGCTCTTCCTGGATGTGGAACTGCTCCGCGGGCTGACCTTCTTTCATGAGTCTGGCCGGGAATTCGAAGACGCGGGGTCTTTCCGTGGCGGGGAATTTCTTATTGTTCACCCGCAAGACGAATACCTGGGGAAACTCCAGTCCCTTCGCGGCGTGCACGGTCATCAACTGCACCGCGTCGCCCGGCGGATCCTCTTCGAGGCTGACCGTTCCTCCCGCTTGTTCGAAATAATCGAGGTATTCGAGGAATTCGGCGAGCCCGCGCGTCTCACTCTTGGCTTCCCATTCCTTCACAAATTCTGACAGCCGGGTCACGTAGTGGGAGTCCTGCTCGCCGGCGCGCTGCGGGATCTCCAGCCACTCCATCAAGTCTCCCAAAATGTCTCTGGCCGTCCGTTGCCTTAGGGTTTTTCTTTGCTCGGCAAGGAACTCAAGCAGGCCGCCGAGCGCGGAATGAGAAGCATCAAAAGGCAATTCGGACTGCGGGGCCTGCAGCACGTCGTAAAGCGCGGTCCCGCGCTTCTTTGCGGCGCGCTCGGCCAGACGGACGAGATCTTCGGGTTGCAGATGCCACGCGGGGGCGGAAAGCACGCGAGCGCAGGCGATGTCGTCATAGGGCTGCGCGAGCAAGCGCAGATAAGCGAGGACATCGCGCACCAGGGGATGTTCGAGGATGGACAGCCTGGCGATCACAAAAGGGATTTTCCGCCGCGACAATTCTTTCACCAGCTCGTTTCGATGCGCGTGCTGGCGATAGAGCGCCGCAAAATCCCTCCAGCGGCGCCCTGCGCCATGAATGCGTTGCAACTCGTCCGCCACCCATTGCGCTTCCTCCTCTTCGTTGGCCAATTCCACGATGCGAATCTTCTCGCCCTCGGGCCGGTTTGCGTTCAGCAGTTTCTTCGGAAAATCAGCGCTTACGGTGTTCTGCGCGATCACCTGCGTGGCCACGCGCAAAATGTTGGGCGTGGAGCGGTAGTTCTCGGTCAGGCTCACGCGAAGGTTTCTCGAATCTTCGCAGGTCTTCCAATCGGTAAAGCGCTCGAGGAAAAGTTGAAAGCTTGCGAAGGACGCGCCGCGGAAGCGATAAATGGCTTGGTCGTTGTCGCCGACGGCGACGATGCTGCGCGATGGGCCGGCGAGGAGTTCGAGAAGGCGGAGCTGCGCGATGTTGGTATCCTGGAATTCGTCCACCAGAACGTAGCGGTAACGCTGCTGGAGCGATTCGCGCAGGGCGGCATCGCGTTCGAGCAAAGCCACTGCTCCGGTGATGAGCGAGCCGAACGAAACCCGCTTCTTGTCCCGGAGCAGCTCTTCGCTGGCGCAATAGGCGCGGGCAATTTCCTGCTCGCGGGCCACGGTCTCTTCGCGTTCGGCCAGCGTGTCGGCGTCCAGCGCGGCACGTTCCGTCTGCAATTCGCTCGCGAGGGTGTCCGCATAGCGCCGGTAATCTTCCCAGGTGACCAGTTCATCCTGGCAGCGCGAGAAAAACTCGACAAAATCATTTAGGAATTGGCCGGGATCGGCCAGGCGGCGGTACCTGTCCAGCTTCAAGAGGCCGAGATTCCGGCGCAGCAGAATCCAATGATCAAACTTGTCGAGCATGATGCGCTCGGGATCGGTCTGGTTCAGCAGCGTTTCGCAGAAAGAATGAAAAGTTGCCAGCGTGACGGCTTTCCCGCGCTCGCCGGTGGCCTTGACGACACGGGCCTTCATCTCGCCCGCCGCTTTTTTCGTAAAAGTCAGCCCGAGGACGTTCTCGCCGGAGAGTGTTTCATCCGACTGCAGCAGGTGGCGGATTCGCTCGGTGATGACGCGAGTTTTTCCCGTGCCTGCGCCCGCGATCACCAGCAGGGGGCCTTCGCCGTGTGTGATCGCCCGCCTCTGCGCGTCATTCAGCTTCAGCCCGCTCTCACCCAGCGGCCCCATTTCGAACAGCGTCGCCATCATGTTGGAAGCGTATCGGATTTCACAACGAACTGGAAATCGGCCCGAAGGACAACGCAGTTTGGCCCTTATCGTTGAGAGATTTCTCCAGTCGCCACTCGCGCGTTGAATTCAGCTGACTTCTTTTTTGGGATGGTGAGCGATTGCCACTTGCTGCCCGCAAAATGCTTTGCCAGGCAAACGATCTGCCCCACGTGGTAAGAATAATGCGCGATTTGCCGGTTGATGGCCTGCATGACGGAGTGCGGCTCGCTGCGGATGGTAATCTTTCGACTCAAATCTTCATCGCTCAGCGGCGCGAGCGCGTCGAAGACATATTTCCATCCGCGCTCCCACAATTCCATCAGTGCGGCGCGTGTTTTCGGCGCATCCTCGAATTCCGTGTCGCGATTGCGGTCCGGCTTCTCTCCGTCAGTCGTCAAAAAGTGCGTCCAGCGCGAACGCATGTTTCCCGCCAGGTGTTTCACAATGATGGCGATCGAATTCGACTCCGGATCGAGCGTGGTGAAGAGCCCCTCGTCCGGACACTGCGCCATCGCGCGCTCTCCGAGTTTTTTGTAGTATCGGAAAATGTCGGTGGAATCCTTCGAGTAGGATGTCGTGAATTGATGTGCCATGGAGCCATTTTCTTCTCTCGCAGCGAACTGTCAACCCCTCCCTCAAAACTCGCTGTCGCCCCGCCATCTTAGGTAACCGATTCCCGGCTTGGCGCAACCAAGCGCGGGGGCGATACTCGGAGGATCGGGTTCTGCTGGATGTCAAAAAGAACGCTTGACAATTCGCCTTTTGTTCGCCTAGTATCGCTGCTCGCGAATTCAGATTTCGCAAGGGAGGCTGTGATGACCATTGGACAATCGATGTTGCCTGAGTTCGACCAGGAAATGCAGAGCACTCGTAAGACCCTCGAACGCGTTCCCGATGACAAATGGAACTGGAAGCCACACGAGAAATCCGGAACCATCGGCTGGCTCGCCAGCCATGTCGCCACCATGGTGGGATGGCTGCCAATAACTATCAACACGGAAGAGCTCGATTACGCGCCCGTAGGTGGCCCGAGCTTCGAGCCGCCGAAAATCAGCAACCGGAAGGAACTGCTCGCCGTCTTCGACAAAGAATCTGGCGCGGCACGCGCGGCGCTTGCCAAGGTGAGCGATGCGGAAATGCTGAAGAACTGGAAGCTGCTCGCCGGCGGCAAGGAGATTCTCAGCATGCCTCGCGTGGCCTGTATCCGCGGCATGGTGTTGAATCACCTGATCCATCACCGCGCGCAACTCACGGTCTACTTCCGCCTGATCGGTGTTCCCGTGCCGGGCCTCTATGGTCCGAGCGCGGATGAAGCCCAGCCGGGCGCGGCGGAAGCCGCTGCAAATTGAGTTAAACTGGTCGTCCTGGGCGGAGAGAACTCCGCCCCCAGAATTTTTCCCGCCACAGCCGCCGGTCGTGGGTCACTTTCCGGGCAGCGGGTTATACGTCCATGTGGACGGGTTCATTTACTGAGAGCTGCCGCCCGGCCGGCGGCTGGCGTTCTCCAGGGCCTTATCGAGTCGGTCCAACTGGTCGCGGAGGTCGCTGAGTCTGACCTCTTCTGCCCGCAGTTGTTGCTCAGCCTCTATTTCTCGCGTTTGCCGTTGTTGTTCTTCATTTTCTAGCGATTCGAGTCTTGTCTTGAGCCGGGGAAGCACAGCCTCGACCTCTTTCCGCTGGGTTGGAGGATTCTCGGTGTTGCTTATGAAATCTTCGTGCTGCTTGACATCGGTGGCCACGTGCTTCCGATCATCTTGAATTCTCGCGAGCTTTTCCCGGGCTTCGTCAAGACGCTGAGAGGCCCGCGCGACAGCCGCCTCCTGCCCTTGCAACCGATAGATGAGAATTTGTGCCCTTTGCGCCGCGATGGTCGTTGTCTGTAAATCCTGCCGCAGTTGGCGTACTTCCGATAGCAGGGCCTGCAGTGTTTGAGAGTCAGCCGGGGTTGTCTGCCCAAAACAAGCTGTTGAAAGAAGAAGAAGGCCCAGGACAAATAATGACGAGCGATTCATCGGTTGCCTCCGAACGAATTGTATCTGAGACTACCATCATTTCTGCGGAGTGCGATTTGAGCCGCCAGGCCAGCGGCCGCCTGGAAGTCGGGATACCGAGAATTGACCCGCTGCGACGCAGCCTCCCGCGCATCGCGGTATAATACGGCGCGTCGCTCCGCAGGAGGCTCACCATGGAAATCCCCGTCATTCTCTCCGCCGTCCGCACCCCCATCGGGAAATTTCAAGGCGGTCTCGCCGGTTTCTCCGCGCCGGAACTGGGCGGCAAAGCTGTCGCGGAAGCCATCCGCCGCGCCGGGCTCGAACCCAAACAGGTGGATGAAGCCATTCTCGGCAACGTCGTTCAGGCGGGCCTTGGCCAAAATCCGGCGCGCCAGGCGGCGCTCAAAGGCGGCTGCGAGCCGCGCGTCGCGGCCATGACCATCAACAAAGTCTGCGGCTCGGGACTGAAAGCGGTGGCGCTCGCGGCGCAGGCCGTCCAGCTCGGCGAATCGGAAATTGTGGTGGCCGGCGGCATGGAGTCCATGTCAAATTGCCCATATCTCCTGCCGCAGGCGCGCACCGGATATCGCATCGGCGATGGCAAGCTGGTCGACTCGATGATTAACGATGGCCTCTGGGACGCCTACGAAAATTTTCATATGGGTATGACCGGTGAATTGGTCGCCGAAAAATACGGCATCACGCGCGAGGAGCAGGATCGCTTCGCGGTGGAAAGTCACCAGAAGGCTGTGCGCGCCCGCAAGTCCTGCTTCTTTGAGGCGCAGATTCTTCCCATCGAAGTCCCGCAGAAAAAGTGCGATCCCGTGGTCATTAAGTACGACGAATCGCCGCGCGAAGATACATCGTTAGAGGTGCTGGCGAAACTAAAACCGGCGTTCAAGAAAGACGGCACGGTCACCGCCGGCAACGCTCCCGGCACGAACGACGGCGCGGCGGCGCTCATCGTCACCAGCGAACGCAACGCGTCGCGGCTCGGCAAGCAGCCGATAGCGCGCATCGTGGCTCAGGCTGTCAGCGGCGTTGAGCCCAAATGGGTGATGATGGCGCCTGTGGACGCCGTCGAGAAGTTGCTCACGAAAACCGGCTGGAACCGCGACAAGGATGTGGACCTCATTGAGCTCAATGAGGCCTTCTCTGTTGCGGCCATTGCCGTAACGCGTCAGCTCAAGCTCAACCCAGAAAAGGTCAACGTGAACGGCGGCGCTGTTGCGCTCGGCCATCCCATTGGAGCTTCAGGCGCGCGCATTCTCGTCACGCTGCTCTACGAATTGCAGCGCCGCAACCTGAAGCGCGGCGTCGCCGCCCTTTGCCTCGGCGGCGGCAACGCCGTCGCCCTGGCCGTCGAACGGTATTAGACAAGGAATCCGTTGAAGTACTGCCCGTTGTGCGCCGCAGAATATCGCCAAGAAATTGAAAGATGCGTTACGTGCGGGGCCGCATTGGTTGCCACGCTCAGTGCCGAGGAGGTGCGCGCGAATCCCCCGCGGCTTCTTTGGAGCGGCCGCGACCTGGACGAGTTTGACTTTGTAACCGCCACTCTTTCTGAGGCCCAGATTCCTGCGCGTTCGGAGCGTGCCCTTGGTGGCCTGATTGGCGCCATCACTCATCGCGCATCCACGATTCGTGTTCTTTCGGATGGTTTTGATCGGGCCTTGAATGTTGCTTCGGCTTTGCTGGCAACTCGCCAGACCGGGTCTGCGCCGACCCAGATCTGCTACAATTGCTCGGCCGCTTGTTCCGCATTCCTCGCTGCTTGTCCCAGTTGCAAAGCGCAATTGATCGTCGAGCCTCTTCCCGCAGAGGATTCCATTCCGGCAGGGTCTCATCCAACTCCGCTCAAGTATTGTCCCGTCTGTGATACCGCATACAGTTCCGGTTATGACCGATGCGCGGTCTGCGGGGTAGCGCTCGTTCCGGCAGAGCTTCGTGGCCGACCTCTGAATGAAAAAGAGCGTACGGAGCACCTTAAAGTGGCTTGGCGTGGCGGCGACCCTGTTGCCGTCAGCCGTGCAGTTGCCGCGCTCCGCGAGGCGGGGATTCAGCACCATGTGCAAGGCACCAGCGATCATCTCGTCTTTGAACTTGCCATGCCCCGTCCCAAGTACATAATCCGTGTGTTCGCCAGCGATCTTCCGAAGGTCAAGGAGCTCCTCGCGGACATTCAAGACAGTCCGTTCTTCGGTAATGAAACCAGTCCGGAATTATCCGAAAGTGGCAACGGGCCAACGATGCCGGCCCGGCAACCTTGGAATCCTGCGGCGGCCACCGCAGAAATCTGGTCCGGTGGAGACGCTGCCCTGGCGAAGCTCCTTGAAGATTGCTTTCTTGAGAACCGCATTCCCTATCGCCGCCAGGGCCGCGCACCGGGAATGCTTCGCTACTTCGTTCTTCCTTCCGATGAAGGCGCCGCCCGGGAAATCATCCGCGAAGTTCTTGAAGCGACTCCCCCGGCCTGACGAGCAAAACGATGTTTCGCAGGCGTGTTTACACTGACCCTTGCGCTGGAACTTCAATGGAGCTCGCTACTGTCTTCAGGTCATTGCCGCAGTAGGGGCAAAACTTGTCGGTTTCGGCAATCTCGCGATTGCATTGCGGGCAGGAGGGATGCAGGTTGCATTTGCAATTCGGGCAAAAGTTGAACCGCGCGCCAACGCTGTTGCCGCACTGAGGGCAAGGGTAAGGCAAGGGTTCGCGCAGCAGGAAATAGATGATCACACCAAGAAAGGGGAAAGGCCACGAAAGAAGCAACGCCAGTAAAGTCCACAAAGCCACATGCATCCCGCGGCGCTTGGCATCGCGGTTGACGTAGGCGATCAAAAAGACGAAAGCCGCCAGGACAAGACTGACAGCCGTGACGATGCCTGCCAATGCCAGAGAAGCTAGAACAGGGTCGTACTTCAGCTCTGGCGGAAAGATCTGGTCCCCACGCTGAGGCGCGCTCAAGTTCACCAAAAGCGCGATGCCCTGCGCGAGGAGGAAGAGCAGGATGACCAGAACGATCAGCCATCGCGGGATGATGCGAAATTCGTCCCAGAACCGAAGATTCTCCTTCTTCCGGCGAAGGCGGATGAGGCGCATTCTTTCGTTGAAGGAACTCGTCACCTTTTGCGAATAGTCCGACATTCTTTTCTCTTTCTCCACTCGTCTAAGAGCGGTCGAGCCCTTCAAAAAACCTCAGGGAAGCAAGCCCCGCCCCTGCAAAAGTCTTTTTAGCTGCCTTACCTCATCCAGCCGGCTTCGTCGGAATACCGCGCGTTTTCCATCAGCAAAACGACTGCGGCAAACAGAACGGGAATCGTCCACCACAATCCAAAGCCGAGTTCCCAGACCAGTTTGGGCATTCCAGTGAGCTGTCCGAACCATTCAAACAGCCGCCAAACGTATGGGGCGCTGAAAATGCCGCAGGCCCAGGAAACCGCGCAGGCAAGCCACAGTGCCCGGCGGTGCGGCTCGCGCTCGCGCAATTCTTGCGCGCGCAGGCGCACGCGAAACTGTGTGCGGCTGGCGAGCCCGCTCGGGAAGGGAATTGCCGCGGTGCGCAGCGACCGCAGCGCCTGCTCGGTTTGCCGCGCGAACTCCGCGCAGCGCGCACATTCCTGCAGATGTGCGCCGAGCCACTCGCGCTCGGCCTGCGCAAGCCCCTCCACGCGCTCCTTCGCGATGAATTGGTGGGCTCTTACATGCAAATCGGCGCTCATGCGGTACCTCCCGGGAGCGCCCCGCGCAGCGCTTCCAGCCCGCGGTATAGCCGCGACTTCACTGTAGAGACCGGGATGGAAAGTACGCCGGCCATCTCGTCAATCCGCAATTCTTCCTGAAAGCGCAGGACCAGCACTTCGCGGTAAATCGCGGGAATTTTTTCGAGCGACGCCTGGACGTTTTCTTCTTTTTCCTGGCTCAGGACCTGGTGCAACGGCGAGGGCTCATTCTCGTTTGCGAACTGGAGCGGGTGCTCCTGCTCCGGATCGGTCAATGCATCGAGGCTTTGCGTTTTCTTGGCGCGCTGCCAATCAATCACCAAGTGGCGGGCGATGGCAAAGAGCCAGGCTTCAAATCTGGACCTGCCGTCGTACTGGTGGCCGCGCTCGAGAACGCGGATCCAGGTTTCCTGGAAAAAATCTTCGGCGCGTTCTTTGTTTCCGGTGATGTAAACCAGGTAGCGGAACAGCCGGTATTGATACTGCTCGATCAGCCGGTCGAGCAGATCCGGGTCGCGGCGCTGCAGGCCGCGGGCGATGGCCTTCGCTTCATCGCCCATGGGCGTGGCCGAGAAGGAAATTGCTCCCGAGAAGGCCGGGCCTCCAGCGAAAATAAACCGCAGTGCCGTTCCGCATGTATTCGTGGCGCTCATTCTAACTGGTATACGCGCGCGAGTCCCGAAAAGACGCACGCAGACGGGATACAGGATGTCGTTCTCGGACAATGAGTTATGTCGAGGCTGGCGCTCGTACCTGCTTATCAAGAGTGGGGGACCTGACAGGTTCGGTTAAATGTTAGAAAAGTGGCAGGGGTACACACCCCCGGCAGTTTGTATGAATGTCAAAACAAGGGACTTACAAAACTTGCATTTCGTAAGTTGTTGATTCTAAAAGGCGCGTTTTCAGTTGATGGCAGCAAACGGGAAAGACACCGGAGAAAAGAACAACGGCACGACGGCTTCGGCAGGAGCCGGGCGTAAACCGCCGCACTCCAGAGAGACGTTTACCTGGCCATTATAGTAATGGATCGGAAATAGCAAGTCAAGGAAAAAGACGAGGCAGCAGCGGGTCCTGCCGATCGGCGGTCCAAGATGGAGTGCCAGGTGTAGTAGACTCGCGGCGTAATGTTCTGTCCTCAATGCAAAGCGGAGTACCGGCAAGGATTCACGCGCTGCGCGGATTGCGACGTGGACCTGGTGTATACACTTCCGGCCAAGGAAAGTGACTCTGCTGAAACAAGTCAAGGGGCTTCGCCAGTCGAGAGTGACGAAGATCCGTTCTGCTCTTTCTGGAAAGGGGACGATCCGCGGACCCACGCAGAATTGTGCTCGGTTCTGGACGATGCCGACATCCCGCACAAGACCGTCCGCCGTCAGGATCACCTCTTCAACCTTTCGAACTATCCAGCGTTTCAGATTGGCGTCCCATTCTCCATGTATGAAAGAGCCGAAGCCGCGGTCAAGGAAGCTTTCGATCTGGAGGATTCCGATCCCCGGGCCGCGGAGACTCTCAGCCCTCCGTCCCTTCTTCCCGAAACGCGCCGCAGCTTTCGCAAGCTGCCGTCCACAACATTCCCGGCCCTCCCACGGAAGGCAATCTTTCGGATGCGCCGCCCGAGGAGAGCACCGCGGAAATCTGGAGCGGTGATGATTCGTCGCTTCGTGACATGCTGATCGCCTCGCTGCGCGAAAACCAAATCGGTGTGCGTCAGGAGAATATAGGAGGAAAGATCTCTTTGTTCGTGGCCGCGGAAGATGAGCAGCGGGCGAGAGAAATTGTGCGTGAAATCGTGGAAGGCGCGCCGCCCGCGTAAGTGATCGCGCTGATTCCGGTTGTAGTAGACTTCCCCGCGTCATGATCTGCCCTGCCTGCAATACAGAGTTCCCGCACGGAACGGTATTCTGCAGCCGCTGCCACGTCACGCTCGTCACTGATGTGGCCGAAGCGGATGAGATGGTTGAAAAGGCCTATCCCGGCAGTGCCCTGGTGCAGTTGTGGCGAGGCGAAGACGCGGCTCTTCATGCTTCCATCTTGGAAGCTCTTGCTGAAGCAAACATTCCGTTTTACGAGCAGCCTCTCGGCAGCGGCCCGAGTGCGCGCCCTATTGATCAATTGCTGGATCACGCGCATCCGCGGTTTGGCTTCGAGGTTGCCGTCCTCTCTTCAAATCTTGCCGAAGCAGAGGTAATTCTCGAAAAGCTTCTGAACGAAGGGCCGGTGGACATGGCGCTGGCGGCGGATGAAGAGTCGGCGCAAGCAGCGCCGAAAGCCAAATCTCCTGCAATGGGCATGGCTACGTGCGAAGTGTGGTCCGGAGACGATGAAAATCTCGCAAGGTTTCTGGGAGCAGCGTTGAAAGAAAACGGAATTCCGATTCGCGTGGAGCGGCACGGCCAGAAAGCGGCTGTTTACGCTCCGCCCGAGGATGAAGCTCGCGCGCGCGAGATCATCCGGGAGATTGTCGAAGGCGCGCCGCCGGTGTAGGTCTTTCACAGTGGGTCATTCGAAACAAGCAACGCTCGGCTTTCGCGTGCATTCGGGGTGGACGGCGCTTGTCACGGTGTGTTTGGAAAAAGGCGCGCCAGTAGTTCTAGCGCGTGAGCGGGTGTATCTCGTTGAGACTTTCACATACGAATTTCGGCAGCCATATCACACCGCAGAAAAAATGCTGCTGGGGCAGGCTCGCGAGTTCATCGAACGAGTCCGGGATGAGGCAAGGCGACTCGCTCATCGCGCAATTCACGGACTGCAAAGCGATTTGCAAAAGCAGGGCATTGCGCTCAAGGGGTGCGGACTTGTTCTCGCCTCAGGAAGACCGCTTCCTGAACTGGAAAAAATTCTTGCCTCGCATGCGCTGATTCACACCGCGGACGCAGAGCTCTTCCGCGAAGCCATCGTTCACTCTGGCGCACGACTCGGCCTGCGAACGGAGGGCATCAAGGAACGCGAACTTCTCGAACGGGCCGGGCGGGTTCTCCACGTGCAGCCCGCGGGGCTGATGCGGCGGGTTACTGAACTCGGACGGCCGCTCGGCTCGCCGTGGTCGCAGGACGAAAAGTTCGCCACGCTCGCTGCGTGGTTGGCGTTGACGGCTCCGTCAACGCGAGAAAGCAAGCTGCGTAGCGATTCTTCTGCCGCTTGACCTGCTTTGGCGTGATGTGCATCCTTGACTTCTTGCACTTCCCTTAGCTCTTTAGCTTCGAGGCGATTCGTGATCGACGTTGATGCGATCAAGACGGTGGCGGTGCTGGGTGCGGGGACGATGGGGAACGGGATTGCGCATGTGTTTGCACGGTCGGGTTACAAAGTGATTCTGCGGGACGTGGAGCAGCGGTTCCTGGAGCGGGCGCTGGACACTATCGGGAAAAATCTGGACCGGGAAATCAAGAAGGGCAAGCTGGTGGAACCGGAGAAGGGGGCCGTTCTTGGAAGAGTGCAAGCGACGACGGAGATGAGGGCGATTGCAGGGGCGGATTTTGTCGTGGAGGCGGTGCCGGAAAAGATGGAAATCAAGCGCGCGGTGCTGGCCGAAGCCGACGGGGTTCTGCGGCCGGAGGTCATAATCGCGAGCAATACTTCTTCGATTCCCATGACGACGCTGGCGGCATTAACGAAACGGCCGGACCGCTTCGTGGGGATGCACTTCATGAATCCCGTGCCGGTGATGGCGCTGGTGGAAGTGATTCGCGCGCTCCAGACGAGCGACGCGACGTTCGATACAACGATGAAGCTGGCGGAGAAACTGGAGAAAAATCCGGTGGCGGTGAATGACGCGCCGGGGTTCGTTTCGAACCGCGTGCTGATGCCGCTGATTAATGAGGCGGCTTACTGCGTGATGGAGGGCGTGGCCACCGCCGAAGCCGTTGACGCGGTGATGAAGCTGGGGATGAACCATCCGATGGGGCCGCTGGAACTGGCCGATTTCATCGGCCTGGACGTGTGCGTGGACGTTATGCACGTGCTGCAAGAAGGCTTGGGCGATCCGAAGTATCGCGCGTGTCCTTTGCTCAAGAAATATGTGGCTGCTGGATGGCTCGGGCGCAAATCGGGACGTGGGTTCTACACCTACGACAGATGAGTGCTTGGAAGGCCTGAGAATGACCCGCAGCTGACGCCTCGCCTTGCCCTGAAAAAGGGAGCATGCCCTTTACGGGTAAGATGCTAGGGGCGAACACAAGTCGTAAATGGTGAGTATCAAGCCTTTTGAGAATGTAACCGTAGCTGTCCGGGTCCCATGAGATAATCCATGTAGACTTTTGCCCGCGTCGAGAATTCAGGCGAATGGGTGTCAGATGAAATCCTACGTTTTCAAGGTTGCAATCGAACCGGACAAATTCGAGGATGGCCGCGAAGCTTGGCACGCCTTCTGTCCGGCGCTCAAGGGGTGCCACACCTGGGGTCACACCTATGAGGAGGCACTTGCGAACCTCCGCGAGGCCATTGACCTATATGTTCAGGACCTCATCGAAGCTGGCGAACAAATCCCTGTGGACCAGGGTACGATCGAACTGTCGGAACCTGCCGTTGTCGTCAACGTATGACGCGCGCGGCCTGTCGGCTCGTCGTTTCATCCGGGCTTTGGAAGGCGACGGATTCGCGCTTCAACGAGTACGCGGTAGTCATCGCATTTACCGGCACGCCGACGGGCGTCGCGTCGTGGTGGCTTATCACGCTCTGAACGACACATTTCCAATTGGCACACTACGGGCGATGATCGCGAACGCTGGCTGGCAGGATGAAGATTTGCGGCGGCTGGGATTGCTTGACCAGAAGGCTAGCTTGGGTTTTCGGACAGCGGTGACTCACCCTTCTCGGGTGAGGCTTGGTCCCTGTATACGGAGCGAAAATAAGGCGGAAATAGTGTTTGCTTTTTCTTCGCCTTTCCGGTATGGTCTTCCCGGCTGGCTCGGTTCCCGGTTTGACTTTGGCCGTGCACCAAAATGAACCAGGTGATACACTGCAGCGCTTACAAAGTTCCCGGGTCGCGTGCCGGCTTTCCTACTTTCCTCCACCGAGGTGTGAAATGGCAGATGAGAAAGCGAAGTTGCTCGAAGCGGCGATCGCGCAGATCGAAAAGTCGTACGGCAAAGGCTCGATCATGCGGCTGGGCAGCCGGGACGTCCTGGTGCCCGTGAGCGTGATACCGAGCGGGTGCCTTTCGATTGACGCGGCGCTGGGCGTTGGCGGCTTTCCCCGCGGACGCGTGATTGAAATTTACGGGCCGGAATCCGGCGGCAAGACCACGATGACGCTGCACGTCATCGCGGAAGCGCAAAAGCTGGGCGGGCAGGCGGCGTTCATTGACGCGGAGCATGCACTCGACCCCACGTATGCGCGGAAGCTGGGCGTGGATGTGGACAATCTTCTGGTTTCGCAGCCGGACAACGGCGAGCAGGCGCTGGAAATCGCGGAGACGCTGATTCGCTCGGGCGGCGTGGACGTGGTGGTGGTGGACTCGGTGGCTGCACTCGTGCCCAAGGCCGAACTCGAAGGCGAAATGGGCGAACCGCAAATGGGTTTGCAGGCGCGCTTGATGTCGCAGGCGTTGCGCAAACTCACGGCAATCGTTTCGAAGTCACGCACCTGCCTGGTCTTCATCAACCAGATTCGCGAGAAGATTGGCGTGATGTTTGGCAACCCGGAGACGACCACGGGCGGCCGGGCGCTGAAGTTCTACGCGTCCATGCGCGTGGATATCCGGCGCATCCAGGCGATCAAGGAAGGCGACAAGGTGGTGGGCTCGCGCACGCGAGCCAAGGTGGTGAAGAACAAAGTGGCCGCGCCGTTCCGCGAGGCCGAGTTCGACATTCTCTATGGCGAGGGCATCTCCCGCGAAGGCGACCTGGTTGATCTGGGGGTTGAAAAGGGCGTGCTCGAGAAGAGCGGCACGTGGATCAGCTTCGGCGGGGAACGCATGGGCCAGGGCCGCGAGAATGCGCGCGTATTCCTCAAGGAAAACACGGATATTCGCGACAAGCTGGAAAATACGCTGCGCAAGAAGCTCGAGATTCCCATGCCTGGCAGTACAGGCGCGGCTCCCGGTCCGAATGGTCACGCTGCTTCTGCATCAGCGGAGAAGCCGCAGGTCAAGAGTGCAGCCGCGGGCGCGGACGCGTCGAAGGCCCGTCCCGCGCGTTAGTCACAACCATTCGACAGGAAACGTGCCCTTCTACGCAGAAGGACCAAATCTTCTCGCCTCCGCGGAGCTAGCCGCTGAAGGGCGAGGCTTCCTTGAGGAAGATGGACTCCACGATTTGAGTGGCGCATGCCCGTTTCAAGATGTGACAGGGCAATTGCGCTTCCATGGGCGAACTGGCGGGCCTGCGGGGCGCAAGTTCGGACCCCTGCCCTGACGGTCAGCTATTCAAAATAAAGCACATAGGGTGGTACTGGTGCTGGTTGTCTATTGCAGTACTAGGATGAGACTGCGTAGAATGTTTCTCAACCTGAGAGAACATCTTCCTCTCGGGCAAATGGGCAACCACGCGCGTCACGAATAAGTCGCATCGAATGAATGGCGTCCTAAAGTGGCTCGTGGAATGCAACAGCGTTGTGCAACGACCGGTTGGTAACAAGCCGGGTAGTGGCAGTGACGAACACTCTGCGCGAATGTTTGTTGACCGCAAGTGCAGTGTAAGGCAAAGTTTCACCCCGATCGCTTTTTGCGCGGGGTAGATCAGACTTAGGTTGACCGCGATGCGGTTGGCACGGAAGAGGCAGAAACGGTGATGCAATTGGCAAGAACAACTCTCGCGATGCTGCTGGCAACACTTTGTGCGATTCCTCTGCCGGCGGCGCCCGCTGCTGGAAAACCGGCAACGCGCTCCCGCTCGCGCCGGTATGCCGTGCGCTATCGCGGAGTTCCAACTTTTGCCGACTCTTCCAGCGCCGATGACGGCACGTACGATGATCCCGTTGTTCGCGCCGCCGCAGTTTCCGCTCTGGGCCGCTACAACGGAGCCGTGGTGGCCGTCGATCCGAACAGCGGCCGCATCCTCACGGTGGTGAATCAGAAAATCGCGTTTAGCGACGGCTACATTCCGTGCTCCACGATCAAGCCGGCCATCGCACTTGCCGCCCTGGAAGAAAACGTGATCACGCGCGACACCATGCTCAAGGTTAGCCGCCGCAAGTATATGAACCTGACAGAGGCGATGGCCCATTCGAACAACGTCTTCTTTGAGCAACTCGGTGCGCGGATGGGTTTTGAAACGGTTTCCAAGTACGGGCGCCTTTTGGGCCTGGGCGAACTGGCCGGGTACAACCTGCCCGACGAGCATCCTGGGTCCTTTCCGACGGCGCCACCGGCCTATGGGGGAGTCGCGCGGATGTCCAGCTTCGGCGAAGGAATTCAGGTGACGCCATTACAACTTGCGGCCCTCTCCGCGGCGTTCGCAAATGGCGGAACTCTTTATTATTTGCAGTACCCGCACAGCCAGGAAGAAGTTCAGAATTTCACACCGCGTGTAAAGCGCGAATTGAATATCGCCCTGATCCTTCCCGAAATCCGGGAGGGCATGCTCGCCGCGGTCTTGTATGGGACGGGCAAATCGAGCTTCGACCGGGGCGGCGACGAGATGCCGCTCGGCAAGACCGGGACTTGCGACGACCACACCACGCCGTCCAAGATCGGCTGGTTCATCACTTACGCGGACGACGCGCATCCGAAAATCGCACTCGCGGTTCTGCTGCGAGGAAATACGCGCCGGGTAAAGGGACCGACCGCTGCTGAAGTGGCGGGCCGCATCTACCGCAGGCTGCGTGAACAGAATTACTTCGCGCAGGCTGGCAACACGGCGGCCATCAAGACTGGTAATTAGCACAGCTCAGGATTTGCAATCGTGATTTTCGCGCTGAGAGACGTTCCTCAGCGCTTTTCTCTTTAGAGGGGTACATTTGGCTTTGGCCGGAATTCCGCAATGATCCGCTGTCGGCAGTTGGTAAAATTAGTAGATGATCGGAAGCTTCGAGAAATCGGAGGACGCCTCTTCCGTTACGCGAAGCACGACCAGCGTGCGATCGTCGTGCGGAGCAATCCCCGCGCCACTGTGGCCGTCGGTGGCCGCGAGGACTAGTTCCGTGATCCGTTGAGCCGAATCTCCCGGAGAGATGGCTGAAAGAAGAGACGTGAGCCGTTCGGAGCCGAACTCCTCCTGCCCGGCATTCTCCGATTCGAGGATGCCATCCGAGGCGAAGAGAACGACGTCCCCGGGCCGCAAATCTACGGTCATTTCATCGTATTTAACTTCGGGAAACAGGCCGAGGGGAACGCCCTCCAAGCGGATCTCCTGCACCTGACCGTCGCGGACCAGGAGGGGATACGGCGCGCCCGCGTTGGCGAGAGTGAGCTTCCGTGTTGGCGCGTCGTAAATGGCGAACAACAAAGCAATGAATCGCGCGTCAAGCCGTGCCCCGTTCAGCCGACGATTTAGTAGCGCCAGCATGTAAGCGGGATCACGGGCATGGTCGACAACGATCTCGCGAATCGTGCCGATCGCCAGGGAACCATACAGCGCCGCGGCGGCGCCTTTGCCGGAAACATCGCCCAGCGCGAATCCCAGGCGTCCCTGCCCGTAGGGGAGGAAATCGTAAAAGTCGCCACCCAATTCACGCGCCGGAACATAACCAGCAGCCAAATCGAGGCCCGGCACTTCGCGCGCGCCAGTAGGAAGAAGTTGACGCTGAATCTCTCTTGCGGTATCGAGATCGCTGCGCAGCCGGCGCTCGTTTTCCCGCGCCTCTTCATAGAGCCGCGCATTCTCGAGTGCGATGGCGATATAGGAACCAAGTGTGGAAAGCATGCGCTCATGTTCCGGGGTGAAAGCGTGAGGTTCGGTGCTTTCCAGATCGAGAACACCGATGAGACGGTCCTGGATGAGAAGAGGCACAACAAGTTCCGAACGCGCTTCGACACCGGTTTCGCACCGGATGTACCGGGGATCTTCGGTGACGTCGTTGACGCGAAGGATGCGGCGTTCTCCGGCGGCCGTTCCCGTTAGGCCCTGGTGAAGAGGCAGGCGGAGGCGCACGGGAATTGAATCCTCGTAGCGCATCGCGAAAGCGCTCTCCAGCAATTGTGCTTGCTCATTCCAGAGCATGACGCTGAACACGTGATAGTTGACAATTTTCTTGACGCGTTCGGCGACGCGGCGGAGGAGCTCTTCGCGGTCAAGAATCGAGGTGAGCTCGCGGCTCACCTCGTACAGCAGCATCAGTGTCTTGGCCTGCTCCGGATGGGTGAGGAAAAGACTCTGCGGCACGGGGTCCGCATCACCCAGAAGGGCGAAAGCACCGAGTTTCGAAAGGTCATCCATGGGCAGGGGCGCTCCGCGGCCAGTCCTCATTTGATGTAACAAATCCCCGAGGGTTTCACAATTCAAATCTCAAAGAATGGGCAGATATTCCGTCCCGATTGGCCGAGAGAATATCCTGATGAAGTGGAACGTGGCGGGCCGCATGGATCGAGCGGAAGAAATCAGTGCGCCGCGCTTATCCTGACCACTCCGAGAATCAGACCCAGAGTGAGAGTTCCACGATCAGAATCCTGATAACGAAGCCAGGCCGGAAGAAAACAGGACTCTATTTTACTTCCCAGGTGTCGCCGGCGCGCAGCAGCTTTCCGAGATCGCCGGGACCGCGCTTGGCGATGACCTCGTTGATCTGCTCCTTCATCACGTCTTCGTAGCGCGGCAAATCATCCCACGCGCGGAAAACGCCGATCGGCGTCGGGAACCCCGGACGATGCTCCATGTGCGAGAGCAGGAAGGCGTACGACGGCCGCGGGTGATGCGCATCGTGAACGACGAGGTCGGCCTCGGTGACGCCATTGCCGAGCGGAACCACTTCGATGTCGCCATCGGGTTTCCGGCGGATACCCTTATCGCGGTTCTTCCCGAAAACCAGCGGCTTGCCATGTTCCAGCTGGATGACATGCTCGCTGCGCGTATCTTTTTCGGTTATGGAGAACCACGCGCCGTCATTGAAGATGTTGCAATTCTGCAGAATCTCGATGAACGCGGAGCCCTTATGCGCCGCGGCGTGTTTCAGAGTGTCTTTCAAGTGCGCCTGGAAGACGTCGACTGAGCGCGCCACGAAGGTTGACTCCGCCCCGATGGCCAGCGAAACCGGGTTAAAGGGCCGGTCCGGGGAGCCATACGGAGTGGATTTGGTCATTTTGTGAAATTCCGAGGTCGGGGAGTATTGCCCTTTCGTCAACCCGTAAATCCGATTGTTAAAGAGAAGAACCTTGATTCCGACGTTGCGGCGCAGCATGTGAATCGTGTGGTTGCCGCCGATGGCAAGCGCGTCACCATCGCCGGTAGCGACCCATACTTCCAGCTCAGGGCGCGCAACCTTGATTCCGGTGGCCACTGCGGGAGCGCGGCCGTGGATGGAGTGGAATCCATAAGTGTTCATGTAATAAGGGAAGCGGCTCGAGCACCCAATGCCGGAGACCACGACGAAATTTTCGCGCTTGATGCCGAGTTCCGGGAAGACAGCCTGAACGGCGGAGAGAATTGCGTAGTCGCCGCAGCCCGGGCACCAGCGGACTTCCTGGTCCGTCTGGAAGTCTTTCTTTGTAAGCGGGGGAAGAACCGCTGTCGTCATCGAAGTTTCTCCTAAAATCCCAGCATTTCTTCAAACTTCTGTTCGAGCTCCGCTTGCTTGAAGGGGCGTCCCTGAATCTTGTTCAAGCCGTCGGCATCAACGAGGTACTTCGCACGGAGCACCCACAGGAGCTGGCCCATGTTCAGCTCCGGCACAAGCACTTTCTTGTAGCGCTTGAGAACCTCGCCAACGTTCGAGGGCAGAGGATTCAGATGGCGAAGGTGCAAATGGCCGATCTTGCGGCCGAGGGTGCGCTGTGCCTTGATGGCAGCGGTGATGGAGCCTGCGGTCGAGCCCCAGGAAACCACAAGCAGATCGCCTTCGGGATCCCCCTCGGGCAAAACATTCGGAATGTCCTGGGCGATTGCTTCCACTTTTGCGGCACGGATGCGCACCATGTTTTCGTGGTTTAGCGGCTCGTAGTTGACGTTGCCCGTTCCATCCTGTTTTTCGAGGCCGCCGATGCGGTGCTCCAGCCCCGGAGTTCCAGGAAGCGCCCAAGGGCGTGCAAGTGTTTGCGGATCGCGTTTGTATGGCAGAAACCCGTTCGGATCCGTCGCGAAATGAACGGGGATAGGCGAAATATCCTCGAGCTTGGGAATGCGCCAGGGTTCCGCACCATTGGCGAGATACCCGTCCGAAAGAATAATCACCGGCACCATATACTTCAACGCGATGCGGGAGGCCTCCAGGGCGATCCAGAAGCAATCTCCCGGCGTTGAGGCGGCAAGAACAGGAATGGGCGCCTCAGAATTTCGGCCGAAGAGCGCCTGGAGAAGATCCGCCTGCTCCGTCTTGGTCGGAAGTCCGGTGGATGGTCCACCGCGCTGGATGTCACAAATGACCAGCGGCAGTTCGGTGGCCACAGCCAGACCCAATGCCTCGGTCTTGAGGGCCATGCCCGGCCCAGAAGTGGCGGTAATCGCGAGCGCACCGGAATAGGAAGCGCCAATGGCCGAAGTAATCGCTGCAATCTCATCCTCAGCCTGGAAGGTGATCACTCCAAAGTTCTTGTATTGGGACAGCTCATGGAGAATGTCGGAGGCGGGGGTAATGGGATAGCTGCCCAGGAAAAGGCTCAGGCCGGACTTCTGCGCGGCGGTGACGAACCCGAGAGCCAATGCCTGATTGCCGCTGACATTCCGATAAAGTCCGGGGGTTAGCTGGGCCGGCGGAATCTCATAGCTGATCTGGAATGCTTCAGTCGCCTCGCAGTAACTATAGCCGCCCTTAAGAGCAAGTCTGTTCGCCTCCATCAGTAAAGGCTTGCTCTTGAACTTTTCTTGAATCCAACGAACCGTCGGCTCCGTGGAGCGGTTATAGAGCCAGTAGCACATCCCGAGGGCAAAGAAGTTCTTGCAGCGATCCATGGACTTGGCATCGAGACCGAGATGCTGGAGCGCGGCCCGCGTTAGCCGCTGAAGTTCCACGGGGAAAAGGCGGAACTTGTCAAGCGAATGGTCTTCGAGGGGATTGCTGGTCATCTGCGCCTTGCGCAAATCGGTTTCCTTGAAACTGTCGCTGTTGATGATCAGGATCCCGTTGGCCTTCAAATCGCCAACATTCACCTTCAATGCGGCCGGATTCATGGCGATCAGCACGTCGATCGCGTCACCCGGCGTGTAAACTTCGTTCGAGGAAAAATGTAGCTGGAAGCCGCTGACGCCGGGAATGGTTCCGGCAGGGGCGCGAATTTCCGCGGGATAATCGGGAAACGTGGCGATGTCATTGCCGTACAGGGCGACTGTATTCGTGAACTGGCTGCCGGTAATCTGCATGCCGTCGCCCGAGTCGCCTGCGAAACGGATCACCGCCCGCTCGATCACCTCGCGCCTGTGTTTTACTGGCGGGACTTCTGCGAGTGTAGACATTCTTATCCTGAACCTCCGCTCTTCGATGGACTCCTCATATTCCCCGGGAGGAGTGCGGCTCGATCAAACGATGAAGCGGCGCGGTGAGCAGGATAGCTTCCAAGGCATGCCGCCGGGAGCCGACACAAAAAGGATACCATACCGGCGCGGGCGCGGCGGGGAGAGAGTCCGCCGCGCGGCATTGTGTCTTATCCGAAAAGACGTATAGACCCGCTCGCCAGTTACGGGTTCCATTCAGACAAGGATCAGATTCCGCCCGGGGAATCCTGGTTAGCGGGCAAGGTGTTCAACAGTGTTCCAAAGAATGCAAGCGAACAACACAAGAGAACGCAGAGGCCGGCAAGGATAGCAACGATGGCGGCGGCAATGGTGGACGAGGAGGGTTTCGAAGAATTGGCCATCGCTTACTTGTATATCACTTCTTCGGAGAATGGGACGAGTTGCGCGACTGAGGTTGCCGCGAAGGAAAATGGTGCTTGACGTTCGCTTTCTTTTCGCCTAAAGTGCCTGTGGAAAACATTTGCGAGTGGAGGCCCCAGCCATGGCCCTGACCAAACGGCAAAAAGAAGTTCTCGATTTCCTCGTCGCGTTTGAGACCAAGCACGGTTACGCGCCCAGCTTCGAAGAGATCGGCAAGGGGCTGAAGCTCACGTCGCTTGCCACCGTGCACAAGCACATCACGACGCTGGAGAAGAAGGGCTTCATTCGCCGCGGCTACAACCAGAGTCGTTCCATCGAAATTGTGCAATTGCCAAAATCCGTGAAAGAGCAGGTGATCGAGAGGAAGATTCAGGAGTTGCCTCTGGTTGGCCGCATCGCGGCGGGCCGCCCGCTGGAAGCGGTCGAGGAGCGCGAGACAATTTCGCTCGGCGATTTCGCGCGCGGCGGCAATTCCTTCGTCCTGCAGGTCAAAGGCAGCTCCATGATCGAAGATCACATCATGGACGGGGACTACGTTGTATGCGAGCAGACCCAGGTCGCCAATGCGGGCGACATCGTCGTGGCGCTGGTCGGCGGCGAAGAAGCAACGCTCAAGCGCTTCTATCGCGACGGCGCCGGCAAGATTCGCCTGCAGCCTGCAAATTCGGAAATGGCTCCCATTGTCGTTGCCGCAAACGACGTAAAAATTCAGGGCCGCGTCATCGGCGTTCTCCGGAAATATTAACTCGAAGTCTTTCGTTCTCTTTCAACAGCCCTGCACACGACAATTGCTTGTAAGTTGCCTCCTCGCCGATTCGCGCGCAGCCGGTGTGTTCTTTCACCTGCAAATTGTTTGTGCCAGAATTCAACTGCGCGCATCTGAAAGATGAAGGGATTCAGTAGGCCGCGACTTGTCATCAAAAGGCGAAAGAATTCTGATTGTCGATCCCGACCCGGCCTCGCGCCATTCGCTCGAGGAACTCCTGCGCTCGGCAGGCTATGAGGTCGCTTCATCCGCCCTCCAGTCCGAAGGATTTCAGTTTGTTTGGGACGCCGGGGTGGACCTTCTACTCCTCTCGGCCGACATTGCGGACGTCCAGTGCTGTGATGCCCTCTCCGAGGTTAAAGGCAACACCGCCACCGCAGGTACGCGAGTCATTCTCCTTATTCGTGGTGGCGGTGCGGAACGGGCGCGCGGGCTCGACCTCGGCGCCGATGAGGTTCTCTCCTCACCCTGGGAGCCTGCCGAGTTGTTGGCGCGAGTGCGCGTGCAATTGCGCGAAAAACATGCGTTAGACGAAATGCGAGACAAAACCCGCATCGCCGATGAAGGCCGCGAGATGGCGCAGACCGCATTCCAGGCGCTGGCGGTCACCGAAAAAATGACCCGGGACGCCTTCTCTCTCGAACGCGCCTTGAAAATTGGAGTCTCCGCGCTGTTCGCGGTCGCCATTCTCATTGCCGGCATTTTTTTCCTGTATTCGCGCCGGGCTGAGAAGGAGACCCGCCGCGCTTACTCCGTCATTGCCCAGCTCGAGCGCGGCGCTCATCGTCAGAATCAACTGGTCTCAGATGCGCGAAGCGCGCGCGCCGATCTGCAGCAAACCGATGTCCTCCAGCAGAAGCAACAGCTCCAGCAGGAATCCGAGGAGCTGCGCCGGAAGCTTTCGGCTGCCGAGGCCGGCGAAATCTCCTCACTCCGAAAACAGCTCGACGATACGACCAGCCGCCTTGGGCGCATGGAAACGGAGTCCCAAACCGCCGAAGGAGTGATCCGTGCCTATGCGCCGAGTGTTTGTCTCTTGCACGTTTCCGTCTCTTTCGTCGACCGGAGTTCCGGGCGCCCGCTCCGCTACGGGGGAATCGCTCCCGATGGCGGGCCCCTCAAGGATAGTGATGGCAATCCCGTTTACACCTTGGAAGGCAGCGCACCGGAGGTTCGCGCCGATTTCTTCGGCACGGGATTTGTCGTTGGCGACGACCGCATCCTCACCAACCATCACGTCGTGCAGCCTTGGTGGAAAAATGACGAACTCAGTTCCGTGCTGGAGCAGGGACTGAATCCCGCCATCGCGCAATTCGAAGCCTACTTTCCGGATGCCCCTGCCGGTGTCCGCGTCAGCATTTCGCAGATTTCCGACCAGGCCGATCTCGCTCTGCTGAAGGGCGATCTTTCCGGCCTCAAGCGGCCCATCCTGAAGCTCGACGCGCGCAAAGAAGCCGCAGTCAGTGGCCAGCCCCTCATCTCCCTTGGCTATGCCACGGGGCTCAGCGCCATTCTTGCGCGCGCGGGGGAAGAGACTGTGAATGAAATTGCCAAGAGCACCGCCGGCGACCCTGAGAAAGTCGTTCAGGAACTGGTGCGCCGCAAACTCATTCGTCCCTTGGTGACGCAGGGTCACATCGGTGATGTTCTTCCCGACAAGATTGTTTACGATGCTCAGACTACATCCGGGGGTTCCGGCGGGCCGCTCATCAACCGCGACGGCGGCGTGATCGGAGTAACATTTGCCGTCGTCAGAGGTTTCGGCGGTTCCAACTTCGGGGTTCCCATTCGTTATGCCGAGCCGCTCCTCAAGCCTTGAGAGTCCCGCTTGCCTTATCATGAAAGGGCTCTGGACCCAGGTTCCCATTTGTGCGTTGGAATGATGAAGCGATTGTTCAACCGCGTCCGCGTCTTTGGCGTTTGCCTGCTTGCAGTCGCGCTGGCGTGCCCCGTTCCCGTCCGAGCGTACGCCGTACTCTCGCATGAGGCTATCATTGATGCGGTCTGGGAGACTCATGTCAAGCCCCTGCTATTGAAAAAATTTCCGCGGGCAACCGAGGAGGATCTGAGCCGGGCCCAAGCCTACGCCTATGGCGGAGCCATCATTCAGGATATGGGGTATTACCCTTACGGCAGCCCGTTTTTCAGCGACCTCACGCACTACATCCGCAGCGGCGATTTCATCCTGGCGCTGCTGCGAGACGCGAAAGATCTCAACGAATACGCTTTCGCCGCCGGCGCGCTGGCGCACTATGCCGCGGACAACGATGGCCACCGCATCGGCACCAATCGGGCCGTCCCGCTACTCTATCCGGGCCTCCGGAAAAAATACGGCGACAGCGTTTCCTATGAAGATGGCCGGCTTGCCCATGTGAAGACCGAATTCGGCTTCGACGTTCTCGAGATTGCGCGGGAACGCTACGCTCCGGACAGCTACCACGATTTCATCGGTTTCGAAGTCGCTCGCCCGGTTCTCGATCGGGCGTTCCGGGAAACTTACGGTCTGGAATTGAGCGATGTCCTGGTAAGCGAGGAAAAAGTTCTCAATTCCTACCGCCGCGACGTCAGCAAGCTCATTCCCAAGGCCACGCGCATTGCCTGGCACCTAAAAAAAGATGAGATCAAGGACGATATTCCTGACATCACCAGGAAAAAATTCCTTTTCAATTTGTCGCGTTCGAATTACGAGCGCGAATGGGGCAAAGACTATCGCAAGCCCGGCCCGGCCGAACGTTTTCTCGCTTTTCTCTACAGGCTGATTCCTAAATTCGGCCCGCTCAAGGTTCTCCAGTTCAGGACACCCACGCCCCAGACCGAGCAGATGTTTGAGGCGAGCTTCAATGCCACGCTTGATCGCTACCGCAAGCTGCTGACGGAAGCTCGCGAAGGCCGGCTGGAACTGCCCAATGATAATTTCGATGTCGGCGAGAGCACCGGTCCCGGGAAATACCGCTTGAACGACGAAGCGCACGCCGAACTTTTGGACAAATTAGCGGAAAGGAACTTCGCGGGCGCCACACCCGAGGTCAAAGCGGAACTCCTGAACTTCTTTGGCGAGCCTGACGCACCCTACGCCACCAAGCGCAAAGCCAAGGCCTGGGCAAAGGTCCAAAGCGAACTTCAACAGTTGAAATCGGCAACTCCAACGTCAATCGTTGCTGATTCAGCCGCAACTATTGAGATGAAGAAGCCAACCCATTCCATAAATGACTCGCGGCCAACCGCAGGGGAATCGCGATTCGTATTCGCGAGTCACGCGGTGGAACTCGGTGCCAACTTTCCAGCGCCCGAAGCCATGACCTTGCAGTCTAATATCTGTGCACCCATTTCGGGACGCATCGTGAACCTATTGGTGAGACCCAGGCGGCATGTCGAGGCGAAAGAACTTCTGGTGACCGTCGCGCCGTGAGTTCCGGACAGCTCCGCAAACACAAACAATTTCACTCGCGGTTCCTCCGCAACCAGCGCGACCTCATCGTCTATACGCCGCCCGGATACGCTGACAAGCCTGGACGGCATTTCCCCGTCCTCTATCTTCAGGACGGACAGAATCTCTTCGATGGCGCCACCTCCTTCATCCCGGGGCAGGATTGGCGCGTTGGACAAACCGCGGATCATTGCATTCAATCGGGCGCTGTCCAGCCTCTCATTATCGTGGCGGTGTACAACACCAAAGCACGCATCCGGGAATACACCCCGACCCATGCACCGAAACTCGGCGGGGGCCGCGCCGACCGGTATGCGAGGTTTCTGATCGAGGAAGTGAAACCATTTGTGGATCGCGAATACCGCACGCTTTCCGGCCCAGAGCATACTGGCATTGGCGGTTCGTCGCTCGGTGGTCTGGTCTCTCTCTATATTGGACTCAAGCATTCGCGCATTTTCGGGAAAATTGCCGCGCTCTCGCCGTCCGTCTGGTGGAACCACGGCGTAATTCATCGCTTTGCCCAGGCCGCAGTGGTTCAGCCGCGCCCGCGGATTTGGCTCGACATCGGCACGCGCGAAGGCGCGCGCATCGTGCGCGACGTGGAGAAATTCCGTGGCGTGCTCCTCGCCAAAGGCTGGCAGCTCGGGCGGGACCTGCACTACGAGCGCGTCGAAGGCGCGGAACACAACGAAGCCGCGTGGGCGCAGCGTGTCGGACCCTTTCTGCAATTCCTGTATCCGGGGGGCGAGGCCGCTGTATAATCCGCGCTCGCCGCACGTTGGTCAGCAATTCAACGGGCGGTTGTGACGGGGCCGTCATCAGGGAGCATCGGATGCCGGAAGTTCGACCTCTAACCATTCTTTGTGTCGCTTCCTTCGAAAAGGGTCAGGAATTCATCCGCACTTGCAAAGCGATCGGCTGCCGCGTGCTTCTCTTGACCGTCGAAAAGCTCCGCCACGCCAATTGGCCATTCGAATGTATCGATGAAGTTTTCACCATGCCGGAAGAGTTGCCGCTGCAGGGCTTGATCTACGCGGTGAGCTACACCGCGAGGTCGCAGGCCATCGACCGCATCGTCGCGCTCGACGAATTTGACATGGAGAACGTTTCCGCCCTCCGCGAGCATCTCCGCATCCCCGGCATGGGCCTCTCCACTGTCCGTTATTTTCGCGACAAGCTGGCCATGCGCGCGCAAGCCGGAGAAGCGGGTATCCTTGTGCCCGAATTCGTCCACGTTCTCAACTACGGCACGCTCCGGGAATTCATGTCGCGCGTCCCCGGTCCCTGGCTGCTCAAGCCTCGCTCGCAAGCCTCCGGCATCGGCATGAAAAAGATTCATTCGCCCGAAGAACTCTGGCCCTGGCTCGATCGGCTCGGCGACCAGCAATCTTTCTATTTGCTCGAGCAATTCGTTCCGGGCACCGTCTATCACGTTGACAGTGTGGTCTCGGAGCGCGCCGTCGTCTTCGCTGAGGCGCATGCTTATGGCGCGCCGCCGCTCGATACCGCGCATTCTGGCGGCGTGTTCACGACGCGCACGCTTCCCCGGGACGCGGAAGAAGCCGGAGCGCTTCTCGAAATTAATCACAATCTGCTGGAAGGCCTGGGCTTCGTGCGTGGCGTGACACACGCTGAATTCCTGAAATCGCACGCCGGCGGAAAATTCTATTTCATTGAGGTTGCTGCTCGCGTCGGCGGCGCTTACATTTCAGACGTCATTGAGGCCGCCACGGGTATCAACCTCTGGCGCGAATGGGCTCGTCTTGAAATCGGAGCTGGGAAACAACCCTACGCGCTTCCCGCCGCGCGCCGCGATTACGCCGGAGTTATTCTCTCTCTTGCCCGCCAGGAACACCCTGATACTTCCGCATTCACAGACCCTGAAATCATTTATCGGGTCGCGAAATACCACCACGCTGGTTTCGTTCTGAAATCCCAGAGCCCCGAACGAATTCAGCAATTGCTGGATTCCTACGGCCGGCGTTTTCACGACGATTTCGTCGCCACGCAGCCCGTTCCGGACAAACCAACTTCCTGATCCCAGCGCCGGCTGCGGTGGGGGGCAGGTTTCGATATGCCGAGTACCCGGAATAGTGGGCAACTTCCTCGAGCCGGATTTCTGGGGAGCCGGGAAGATTTCATTTGTCCTATTACTGCGTTAATCAGGCTTCAACCAACAAAAACCTAGGCTAGGGCAGAACGCAGAACATGTTCGTCCGGGCCACGGCCAGCACAGCATCCGGCCAGCTTACCGTCAATGACGACGGCTGGCACGCTTCTAACCCCGCGTTCTCTTGCCTTGGAAGCTACTTCAGACTTCTGCATGTCGTGAATTACCACCTCATGGGAAGAGCCTGCAATCTTCTTCACCAGTTCGATGGTTTCCTTGCATGTTGAGCAGCCAGCACTAAAGACTTCGATTTTCTTTCTTGTGTTCATTGCGTTCTCCTAATACTTCTTAGACTAAACTCATCGCACTTCTTTTCGTTCGCAGCCGGGGCACATTGGCGCTTCGCTAGGTGCTTTGTGGCGCGGCCACGCATTCCATAATGAAGCGATGACCAGCAGCCCGAATGCGCCGTACACGGTGGGTTTGGACTCCCAAACAAACTTACCTAGAAGGACGGCAGCGGAAGCAAGCGACCCCAGCAGGAAAGGGCCGTAGCCATTGCGTTGGTTTGCTCTGAATGCGATTGCTCCCAAAGCAAAACTCAGCAACGCAGCAGTCATTGGAAGTAGATAGACCGTCGATATTAGAAAGCCCAGACCAACTGAAGACACCAAAGCAGCGTAAGCTGGCCAGCAGGCGGGACAAGCGAGTTTGGGAAGCAGTGAGACACCGACGCCCGGTAATGTCATTAAGCTATGCTTCCACGTGCGGTTCATGCTTCCTCTTTATCAAGACTGTCAAGGATTGGACATTCGGCCACTGGCGCGCATCCATCACACGCTCTTGTCAGCTTCTGCAACACCTTCTTCATAGACTCAAGACTGTGTATTTTGGAGTCTATATCGGCAATCTTGGCTTCGGTTCGCGTGAGAATTGCTGCGCTGGTAGTGTTGCGTGAAACCCGGAGAGACAACAGTTCTCGGATTTCAGCAAGCGAGAATCCAAGTTCCTGAGCGCGCCGAATGAATCTAAGCCGCCGTGCGGCGTCTTCCGGGAATTGACGATAGCCGGATGACGTGCTTCGCGGAGGTTTTGGCAGAAGACCCCGGCGTTCGTAATAGCGAACGGTTTCCAAGTTGACCCCAACTTCTTTTGCGAGCTTACCGATCGTTAGTGACTTCACTTACTCTTCTCGCTTTCTGAGTGCAGTCTAAACCCCG